>NZ_RZTC01000075.1:0-25465 GCF_004023165.1 Mesorhizobium sp. M7A.F.Ca.MR.176.00.0.0
TCGCCTGCCGTGACCACGCCACTGACGAGGCCGCTGCATCGCAACCCGTCGACGACCTCGCGCTGCCTGGCATTCGCGGCGACGCCGGCCAGCACCATGGCCTCGCGCCGGTTCATGAAGACCAGCGAGAGCTCCTTCAGCACCGGTATCAGCCGCACCACCTTGGCCGGCGAGATGGCAATGGCGAAAACCGGCTTGCCCGCGGCGAGCGCGACCAGCCGTTCCAGCGCCGCCGTCGGCAGGTTGGCGTCGCAGAACACGGCATCGGCGGCCGCGATTGCTTCGCGCACCCTGGAGCGGCGAATCTGTTTGGGAAAGGCCAACTCATAGAGCGCCATGTCGGCGAAGCCGACGATCAGCTCGCCCTCGCTGTCGATCAGCGCCGTGTAACTCGGCGTCGTGCGGTCGAGGAAGACCGCCGACAGGTCGGTAATGCCTGTCTCGGCGATGGCTCGCGAAACGGTATCGGCAGCGGCATCGCCGCCGCGAACCGACATCAGCGACGCGGAGACGCCGCGCCGCACGGCGCTGCGCAAAGCATTGAAGACGCCGCCGCCGACATCCTCGCGCATTGTGCCCGGATTGGAGGCGGCAGGCACGTAAGCGCCGGACACCTGGCCGCGTCGGTCGATATGGGCGCCGCCTATGGCCAGTATTTTCGCGGATTTCAGCATGCCGGCGATATGACCTTTGTTATTCCAGCCGCACAAGCGCTAGGTGCGACGGAGCTTCGCATGCGAGGCGGCGATTCGGCAGGTCGAAACAACCGAGCCGTCTGGCCCAACGTGCGGTGCATTCCTGATCGAATCCCTGGACAAAAAAAGAACAAATCCGGATATTCCTTGTTTTTCAGTTATTTGACCCCTCTTGCCAAATGAGAACAAAAAAGGTACAAATAGGCAGGGATTACGGATTGTCCGGCCTTCATTGACGACCAAGGGGTGATGTATCATGGCTCAGAATTCTTTGCGGCTGGTAGAGGACAAGGCAGTGGACAAATCAAAGGCTCTGGATGCGGCGCTGTCGCAGATCGAGCGGGCTTTCGGCAAGGGCTCGATCATGCGGCTCGGCGCCAACGATCAGGTCGTCGAGATTGAAACGGTGCCGACCGGCTCGCTTGGCCTCGACATCGCGCTTGGCGTCGGTGGCCTGCCGCGCGGCCGCATCATCGAGATCTACGGGCCGGAAAGCTCGGGCAAGACGACGCTTGCCCTGCACACCGTTGCCGAAGCCCAGAAGAAGGGCGGCATCTGCGCTTTCGTCGATGCCGAGCACGCGCTTGACCCGGTCTATGCCCGCAAGCTTGGCGTCGATCTCGAAAACCTTCTGATCTCGCAGCCTGACACTGGGGAGCAGGCGCTGGAAATCTGCGACACGCTGGTGCGCTCCGGCGCCATCGACGTGCTGGTGGTCGATTCGGTCGCGGCGCTGACGCCACGCGCCGAAATTGAAGGCGAGATGGGCGATTCGCTGCCCGGCCTGCAGGCCCGCCTTATGAGCCAGGCGCTGCGCAAGCTGACCGCGTCGATTTCGCGCTCCAACACCATGGTCATCTTCATCAACCAGATCCGCATGAAGATCGGCGTCATGTTCGGCTCGCCTGAAACCACCACCGGCGGCAATGCGCTGAAATTCTACGCTTCGGTGCGCCTCGACATCCGCCGCATCGGCTCGATCAAGGACCGCGACGAGGTTGTCGGCAACCAGACCCGCGTCAAGGTGGTCAAGAACAAGCTGGCGCCGCCCTTCAAGGTGGTCGAATTCGACATCATGTTTGGTGAGGGCGTCTCCAAAACCGGCGAACTGGTCGATCTCGGGGTCAAGGCTGGTATTGTCGAGAAGTCTGGCGCCTGGTTTTCCTATAACTCGCAGCGTCTCGGCCAGGGCCGCGAAAATGCCAAGCTGTTCCTGCGTGACAATCCCGACACGGCACGCGAGATCGAGTTGTCGATCAGGCAGAATGCCGGGCTGATCGCCGAAAAATTCCTCGAGAATGGCGGCCCTGAGCGCGGCGATGATGACGGTTTCGAGGAAGAATCCGGCGCGATGTAACAGCTTCGTGCGCGATGCCGGCCGGAGTTCGGCCATAATCGCTTTCTATTATCTCAGGCTTATGTAATCGAGTTCCGCGTTATTGCGTTTCGAAACCGCCGGCCCAGTGCCGGCGGTTTTGCGTTTCGGCGGCGGAACCAGGCCGGGTCGAACGGCCGGCAAAGGCCGTGGATTGGACCAATTCCGTGTTTCTGGACAGGGTGAAGCGCGGCGGCTAAAAGGCCAAGTCCTAATCTTCTAAAACGCAGAGCCCATTTCCGCCGGTTTGCCGGCGGCTTTTCCAAAAAGGCAGCATCATGAGTGGCGTGAACGAAATCCGGTCGACATTTCTCGACTACTTCCGCAAGGAGGGTCACGAGATCGTCGCATCGAGCCCGCTGGTGCCGCGCAACGACCCGACGCTGATGTTCACCAACGCCGGCATGGTGCAGTTCAAGAACGTCTTCACCGGTCTGGAGAAGCGGCCCTACTCGCGCGCCTCGACCGCCCAGAAGAGCGTTCGCGCCGGCGGCAAGCACAACGATCTCGACAATGTCGGCTACACCGCGCGCCATCTGACCTTCTTCGAGATGCTCGGTAATTTCTCCTTCGGCGACTATTTCAAGGAGCGCGCCATCGAGCTTGCCTGGAACCTGATCACCAGGGAGTTCGGGCTGAACAAGGACAAGCTGCTGGTCACCGTCTATCACACGGATGACGAGGCGGCCGGCTTCTGGAAGAAGATCGCCGGTTTTTCCGACGACCGCATCATTCGCATCGCGACCTCGGACAATTTCTGGGCGATGGGCGACACCGGACCGTGCGGGCCGTGCTCAGAAATCTTCATCGACCGCGGCGAACACATCTGGGGCGGCCCTCCCGGCAGCCCGGAGGAAGATGGCGACCGTTTCCTGGAATTCTGGAACCTGGTGTTCATGCAGTATGAACAGGTGACGAAGGAGGAGCGCATCGACCTGCCGCGTCCGTCGATCGACACCGGCATGGGCCTGGAGCGCATGGCATCCATCCTGCAAGGGGTGGAAAGCGTCTTCGAGACCGATCTGTTCCGCCACCTGATCGACGCGGCCTCGTCCGCGATCGGGCATGGTCCCGACAAGGAGACGGTCGCGTCCTACCGGGTCATTGCCGATCATCTGCGTTCGTCCTCCTTCCTGGTGGCGGACGGCGTGCTGCCTTCGAATGAAGGCCGGGGCTATGTCCTGCGCCGCATCATGCGCCGCGCCATGCGCCATGCGCAGCTGCTGGGTGCCAACGAACCGCTGATGTGGAAGCTGGTGCCGGCGCTGGTGCGCGAGATGGGCCAGGCCTATCCGGAGCTGCTGCGCGGCGAACAGTTGATCACCGAGACGCTGAAGCTCGAGGAGACCAGGTTTCGCAAGACGCTGGTGCGCGGCCTCGGCCTGCTCTCCGAGGCGACGGAGACGCTGCATGCCGGCGACATGCTGGACGGCGAAACGGCCTTCAAGCTCTACGACACCTATGGCTTCCCGCTCGACCTGACGCAGGACGCGCTGCGCCAGCGCAGCATCTCGGTCGATCTTGCCGGCTTCACCAACGCCATGGAGCAGCAGAAGGCCGAGGCGCGAAAGCATTGGGCAGGCTCCGGCGACGCGGCGACCGAGACCATCTGGTTCTCCGTGCGCGAGAAGGCGGGCGCCACCGAGTTCCTCGGCTATGAGACTGAAGCTGCCGAAGGCATCATCCAGGCGCTTGTCCGGGACGGCAAGGCTGTCGACAGCGCCGGCAAGGGCGACGCCGTGGCGATCGTCGTCAGCCAGACGCCGTTCTATGCCGAGTCCGGCGGCCAGATGGGCGACACCGGCATCATCTCAGGCGAAGGCTTCTCGATCGAGGTTTCCGACACGCAGAAGAAGGCCGATGGGCTGTTCGTCCATGTCGGCAAGGTGGCCAGCGGCACGGTCAAGACCGGCGCCGCCGTCGAGCTGAAGGTCGACCATGCCAGACGCTCGAGGTTGCGCGCCAACCATTCCGCGACGCATCTGATCCATGAGGCGCTGCGCGAGGTGCTGGGCAGCCATGTCGCGCAGAAGGGCTCGCTGGTGGCGCCCGAGCGCCTGCGCTTCGACATCTCGCACAACAAGCCCATTTCACCGGAGGATCTCGAAGAGGTCGAGCGCATGGCCAACGAGATCGTCGTCCAGAACGGCCCGGTGTCCACGCGCCTGATGTCGGTCGACGATGCCATTGCCGAAGGCGCCATGGCGCTGTTCGGCGAGAAATACGGCGACGAAGTGCGCGTCGTGTCGATGGGCACCGGCGTTCACGGCACCAAGGCCAACCGGCCCTATTCGGTCGAGCTCTGCGGCGGCACGCATGTCCGGGCGACCGGCGATATCGGCCTGGTGCGTGTCGTGTCGGACAGCGCGGTCGCGGCCGGCGTGCGCCGCATCGAGGCGCTGACCGGCGAAGCCGCGCGCAAACATCTCGACGAGCAGGACCGGCGTTTGAAGGCGACGGCGGCCGTGCTCAAGATTTCGCCGGCCGATGTGCCGGCGCGCGTCGAGACGCTGCTCGAAGAGCGCAAAAAGCTTGAGAAGGAACTGACCGAGGCGCGCAAGAAGCTGGCGCTGGGCGGGGGATCGTCAGCCGATGCTCCAGCCGCCAATGAGACGGTCGCCGGTATCGGCTTCCTCGGCAAGACGGTCTCCGGTGTCTCGCCGAAGGATTTGAAGCCGCTGGCCGATGCCGGCAAGAGCTCGCTCGGCTCCGGCGTCGTCGTCTTCGTCGGCGCCGGCGAAGACAACAAGGCAAGCGTCGTGGTGGCCGTCACCGACGACCTCATCGGCCGCTTCAGCGCCGTCGACCTTGTCCGCGTGGCCTCCGCCGCATTGGGCGGGCAGGGCGGCGGCGGGCGGCCCGACATGGCCCAGGCCGGTGGCCCCGACGCTTCCAAGGCCGATGATGCGATTGCAGCAGTGAGGGCGGCACTCGAAGCGGCGTAGGCTAGTGGGCTGAATTTAAAGCAACAGTTGGCGGGACGTCCCTTATCAGCCGACTTTTTCAGTCTGCGCAAAGGTCGGCCGGGCGACGATGCGTGCATACCAATCCTGGATATCCGCAAAGCGCGCAAGCAAATCTTGCCCCTCGCTGACCTTGACGAAATAGGCAATGATCGGCGCCGCGTGCAGGTCGGCCAGTGTCAGTTGCTCGCCAAGCAGCCACGGACCTTGTGGCTTCAGCGATCTCAGCACCGTCTCAGCCTGAGCAAGGCCGCCGGCGATCAATTCCTCATCCGGCTCAGCCTTTTCCAGCCGCTCGACGGCAACATCCCAGACCATCGCGCGATAGCCATAGGCGTCGAGCATGCCTATGATTTGGCCCATCCTGGCGCGGCCGCGCGCGTCGGCAGGCTGCAGCGCCGGTCCGTCGAAGGCCTCGTCGATATAGCGAGCAATCGCATTGGTCTCGAAGAGGCGAAACCCGTCATAACAGAAGGCCGGGATGCGGCCGAACGGATGATGCTCGAAATACCAGGCGGGAACGCCCTCGGCGGCAAAGACATCGACCGGCACAAGCTCGTAGTCGATGCCTTTTTCCGCGAGTACGAGGCGGACGATGCGTACATAGACGCTGTACTCCGCCCCGTAGACGATGGGCTTGCCCATCTTGCTTACTTGTCAGGCCATCGCCTTCTGCAGGTTCTCGTCGATCTTGTCGAGGAAACCGGTGGTTGACAGCCAGGGCTGGTCGGGGCCGATCAGCAGCGACAGGTCCTTGGTCATGAAGCCTGACTCGACCGTCTGGATGCAGACCTTTTCCAGCGTTTCGGAAAAACGCTTCAGATCGGCATTGTCGTCGAGCTTGGCGCGGTGGGTGAGGCCACGCGTCCAGGCGAAGATCGAGGCGATCGAATTGGTCGAGGTTTCCTCTCCCTTCTGGTGCTGGCGATAATGGCGGGTGACGGTGCCATGCGCGGCTTCGGCTTCCACCGTCTTGCCGTCCGGCGTCATCAGCACCGATGTCATCAGGCCGAGCGAGCCGAAACCTTGCGCGACCGTGTCGGACTGCACGTCGCCATCATAGTTCTTGCAGGCCCAGACATAGCCGCCCGACCATTTCAGGGCGGAGGCCACCATGTCGTCGATCAGGCGGTGCTCGTACCACAGCTTCTTCGACTTGAACTCGGCCGCGAACTCGGCCTCGTAGACTTCCTGGAAGATGTCCTTGAAGCGACCGTCATAGGCCTTGAGGATGGTGTTCTTGGTCGACAGATAGACCGGATAGTTGCGCAGCAAGCCGTAGTTCAGCGAGGCGCGGGCGAACTCGCGGATCGACTCGTCGAGATTGTACATGGCCATGGCGACACCGGCGCCGGGCGCGTCGTACACATCGTGCTCTATCACCTGGCCGTCCTCGCCGACGAATTTGATGGTCAGCTTGCCCTTGCCGGGGAAGCGGAAATCGGTGGCGCGGTACTGGTCGCCGAAGGCATGGCGGCCGACGATGATCGGCTTGGTCCAGCCGGGCACCAGGCGCGGCACGTTCTTCATGATGATCGGCTCGCGGAAGATGGTGCCGCCGAGGATGTTGCGGATGGTGCCGTTCGGCGACTTCCACATCTTCTTCAGCTTGAACTCCTCGACGCGCTGTTCGTCGGGGGTGATCGTCGCGCATTTCACGCCGACGCCGTGTTTTTTGATGGCGTTGGCCGAATCGATGGTCACCTGGTCGTTGGTGGCGTCGCGGTGCTCGATGCCGAGGTCGTAATATTCAAGCTTAAGGTCGAGATAAGGGTGGATCAGCTTGTCCTTGATGAACTGCCAGATGATGCGGGTCATCTCGTCGCCGTCGAGTTCGACGACCGGGTTCGCCACCTTGATCTTCGCCATGGAAAGAATGCCTCGTTGCTGGATATGGGACGGCCTTGCCCGCGCGGCGTTGGGCCGGGAGATGTCGCCCGTATATCAAAGCGCTTTTGGCCACGCAAACGGCGATCGGTCACGAATTGGAGGCCATAGCCGTCGTCATTTGCGAATGCTTCATTTTCCCGGCCGAATGTGGCAGGGACGCTGAAATGCCGCAAACAGCAGTTCATTGACAATCATGCCCGTCATCAAAGATCCCGATAGCATTGCAGTCGCCGGCCCGGCGATCATCCTCGTTGAGCCTCAGCTTGGCGAGAACATTGGCATGGTCGCGCGCGCCATGGCCAATTTCGGCCTGTCGGAGCTGCGCCTGGTCAACCCGCGTGATGGTTGGCCGAGCGAGAAGGCGCGCGCTGCGGCCAGCCGCGCCGATCATGTCATCGACGCTGTCACCGTCTTCGACGATCTGGCCTCGGCGCTCGCCGACCTGAACTTTGTCTTCGCCACCACGGCCAGGCAGCGCGACGGCTTCAAATCTGTGCGCGGGCCGGTGGAGGCGGGCAGGCTGCTGCGGGCGCGCCACGTGATGGGCCAGCGCACCGGCATCCTGTTCGGACGCGAACGCTTCGGCCTCTACAATGACGAGGTTGGCCTTGCCGACGAGATCGTCACTTTCCCGGTCGATCCCGATTTCTCCTCGCTCAACATCGCCCAGGCAGCACTTCTGATGTCCTACGAATGGGTGAAGTCCGGCCTGGAGGACGAGACCAAGACCAATTTTTCCGGCCCGGACATGAAACCGGCAAGCAAGGAAGAATTGCACGGCCTGTTCGCCTATCTCGAAGGCGCGCTGGAAGCGCGCGGCTATTTCCGGCCGGCGCCGAAGAAGCCGAAAATGATCGACAATCTGCGCGCGGTGCTGACACGCCCCGGTTTTGCCGAACCGGAGCTGAAGGTGCTGCGCGGCATCATCTCGTCGCTCGACAGGTTTTCGCCGGCGATGCCGCGCGGCGACGGGTCCCCTGGCGACGATCCGCGGCGCTTGCCCGCGGCCGCCGCGCGTGCCCGCAAGGCGGAGGCGGCACGCCTTGCCGACACCGGCAAGGACGATGACATACCGCCGCTTGGCGGAAAAGGAACCGACAATGACTGAGCGGCCGATCCTGATGTTCGATTCGGGCATCGGCGGGCTTACCGTGCTGCGCGAGGCGCGCGTGCTGATGCCCGACCGCCGCTTCGTCTATGTCGCCGACGACGCTGCGTTTCCCTACGGCGCTTGGGAAGAGCCGGCGCTGAGGGCGCATATCCTCGAATTGTTCGGCAAACTGCTTGAGCGCTTTGCGCCGGCCATTTCCGTCATCGCCTGCAACACCGCCTCGACGTTGGTGATCGATGCGCTGCGCGATAGATTTCCCGCGCATCCTTTCGTCGGCATGGTGCCTGCGATCAAGCCGGCGGCGGAACGTACGCGCTCAGGGCTGGTTTCGGTGCTGGCGACGCCTGGCACCGTCAAGCGCCAATACACGCGCGACCTGATCAGCAAATGGGCGCAGAAATGCCATGTCCGCCTGGTCGGCAGCGACAGGCTGGCGGGACTGGCTGAGATCTACATGCGTGAGGGCTTCGTCGATGAGGAGGCCGTACGCACCGAGATCACGCCGTGCTTCGTCGAACATGATGCGTTGCGTACGGATATCGTCGTGCTCGCCTGCACACACTACCCCTTTCTGGCCAATCGCATGCGCAAGACGGCGCCCTGGCCGGTCGATTGGCTCGACCCCGCTGAAGCGATTGCGCGCCGGGCGCTGTCGCTTCTCGCCGACCTCGATCCGAGCGGTCGTGGCGAGATGCTGCCTGAAGGCCCCGACCTTGCCGTCTTCACATCGAAAAGAGCCGATTTCCCGACCCGTCGCCTGATACAGGGCTTCGGGCTGGCAATGTCGTGATTGCGAAGCGGAACATCACGGCAGTCGTTGCGTTTTTTCTCCAGATTCCAACGGGAGAAAGAATCATGCCAGCCACCTCGAAAGCCCAGCAGAAAGCCGCCGGCGCGGCTCTGTCGGCCAAGCGCGGCGAGACCAAGAAGAGCGAACTGCAGGGCGCTTCCAAGGGAATGTACGAATCGATGAGCGAGAAGCAGCTCGAGGAATTCGCCGAGACGAAGCGCAAGGGCCTGCCGGAGAAGAAGTCGAAAGACTAACGATTAAGCATCCGGAATCAAAGAGCCCGCGGCCTAAACCGCGGGCTTTGAATTGATGTCGGCCGCCTGAGACCGGATAGGAGCCTACCAGCGCCCGCTGCAGCGCTTGATCTTGTAGCGTATGACCTTCTTGTGGCCGTGCCGCCAGATAACCTTCTTCTTGATCACGATGCGACAAGCCTGGTGATGTCGGTGTCCGTGCCAATGCCTGGCCTCCGCCGGCTCCGGTGTCATGACCGCCATGGATCCCGCCAACACAGCGGCCCCTGTCAGGGTAAGGAAGAATTTCTTCATGCGAATGTAGCTCCTCTGCTCCGGTCCCTTCCTAATGCCGCTGGCGCAACCTCCCGCCACATCCGGCACTGTACTCAACCCAGAGACGCTATATCGTCGCCATGGCCTACGCCAGCCACAAGCTTGACACCGGTTAAATCTCCGTTTAATCAGCGCGCCAACACCGGGCCGCAATGCCCGGTGGTTTTCTTTATGTGCGCAAGATGCGTGGAAATCCAATTCTACTATCTTGTTTGAACTGACGTGTCCCGTGGGTTTTCCGCCGCGTTGCGTGGGAAAACCCTGTCAGGTCTCGAAAACGGAGGCCAGAGGAGGGCGCGTTTCCTTCACCCGGACCATGAGGTTCCGGGTGTATTGTTTTGAAAAGGGAATGCGATGAGCAAGCGCGAATCCGCGAAGTACAAGATCGACCGCCGTCTCGGCGAAAATATCTGGGGCCGCCCGAAGTCCCCGGTCAACAAGCGTGAATACGGTCCCGGCCAGCATGGCCAGCGCCGCAAGGGCAAGCTTTCCGATTTCGGCCTGCAGCTGCGCGCCAAGCAGAAGCTGAAGGGTCACTATGGCGACGTTTCGGAAAAGCAGTTCCGCAAGGTCTATGAAGAGGCTGACCGCCGCAAGGGCGACACCTCGGAGAACCTGATCGGCCTGCTCGAATCGCGTCTCGACGCGGTCGTCTACCGCGCCAAGTTCGTGCCGACCATTTTCGCCGCCCGTCAGTTCGTCAACCACGGCCATGTCAACGTCAACGGCAAGCGCGTCAACATCGGCTCGTATCGCTGCAAGCCGGGCGATGTCGTCGAAGTGCGCGAAAAGTCCAAGCAACTGGTCATCGTTCTGGAAGCGGTAGGTCTCGCCGAGCGCGACGTGCCGGACTACATCGAAGCCGATCACAACAAGATGGTCGCGACCTTCTCGCGCATCCCCGGCCTGGCGGACGTTCCGTTCGCCGTGCAGATGGAACCGAACCTGGTCGTCGAATTCTATTCGCGCTAAACGAGCGCATTCTGCGATACCAAGCAAAGGCCGCCCGTCGAGGCGGCCTTTTCTTTGTCGGTCATGTCCGCTAATCCGGCGCTCTGGGCCACTGAAAGCGACATGCCATGAACATGCTTCCAGACATCGAACCGATCGCCGACAGCGAAGGCGGCTTCCATCCGCTGTTCGCCGACGTGCCGTCCTCGGTCGAGTTCAACAAATTGCGCAAACGGCTGCTGCGGCTGACCCGACAGGCGATCGAGGATTTCTCGATGGTCAAGCCCGGCCAGCGCTGGCTCGTTGCCCTGTCGGGCGGCAAGGATTCCTACGGCCTGCTCGCGGTGCTGCTCGATCTCAAATGGCGCGGGCTCTTGCCGGTCGATCTTCTGGCCTGCAATCTCGACCAGGGCCAGCCGAATTTCCCTAAACATATCCTGCCGGACTATCTCGACAGTCACGGCATTGCGCACCGGATCGAGTATCAGGACACCTATTCCGTCGTCACCGACAAGCTGCCGGCGGGCAGCACCTATTGCTCGCTCTGCTCGCGCCTCAGGCGCGGCCATCTCTACCGCATTGCGCGCGAGGAGGGTTGCTCGGCACTGGTGCTCGGCCACCATCGTGAGGACATTCTCGAAACCTTCTTCATGAACCTCTTCCATGGCGGCCGTCTCGCCGCCATGCCGCCTAAACTGCTCAACGACGACGGCGACGTCATGGTGCTGCGGCCATTGAGCTACTGCGCCGAGGCCGATCTGGAAAGATTCGCCGCCGCCATGCATTTCCCGATCATTCCCTGCGATCTCTGCGGTAGCCAGGAAGGCCTTCAGCGCAACGCCATGAAGGCGATGCTCGAGGACCTGGAAAAGCGTATGCCCGGCCGCAAGGATACGATGCTGCGCGCGCTGTCGAACAGCAGGCCATCGCACCTGCTCGACAGGAAGCTGTTCGACTTCGCTGCCCTCAACGACACCCTCACCACAAGGCAAGACATTTCCGATGACATTTGACGACACCGCGATCGATTGGCTGGCCGGCATTCTGGCCGAGGCGGCGCTGACCGAGATCATGCCGCACTTTCGCCGGCTGGGCGATGGCGATGTCAGGCAGAAGACCTCGGCCGCCGACCTTGTGACCGAAGCCGACGTCAATGCCGAGCGGCTGATCACCGCGCGGCTGCGCGAGCGCTATCCCCAGGCGATGATCGTCGGCGAGGAGGCCTGTTCCGACAATCCGGCACTGCTCGATGGTCTGGGCGATGCCGATCTGGCCTTCGTCATCGATCCGGTCGACGGCACCTTCAACTTCGCCTCCGGCGTGCCGCTGTTCGGCGTCATGCTGGCGGTCGTGGTCCAGGGCGAGACGGTTGCCGGCATCATCCACGATCCCGTCGGCAAGGACTGGCTGATTGGTGCCAGGGGCGCCGGCAGCCATATCCGGCATGCGAATGGCAGCCTGGAGAAGGTGCATGTCGCGGCACCCGCGCCGATCTCGGAAATGACCGGCTCGGTCTCCTGGCAATATATGCCCGAACCGGAGCGGTCGCGGCTGGCGCGCAACCAGACCAAGATCCTGTCGCAATTCGCCTATCGCTGCGCCGCGCACGAATACCGCCTGCTGGCGAGCGGCCATGCCCACTTCGTGGTCTACAACAAGCTGATGCCGTGGGACCATCTGGCCGGCGTGCTGATCCATGCCGAGGCCGGCGGCCACGCGGCGCGCTTCGACGGCAGCGCCTATCTGCCCTCGCATCTCGGCGGCGGCCTGCTTGTCGCGCCCGATCGCGAAAGCTGGCACGAATTGCGCCGCGAACTCTGGGCGGCACAGGATTGATTGCTGCGTTAGCCGAAGGAGCGGTGCAATTTCACGCAGATCCGGAGGCTCTCGAATGAAACCTCGGTTCGCATTTGTCGCTGCGGCTCTTGCCGCCGCTCTGTCTACCAGTTCCCAGGAAGCAAGATCGCAGGAACGCAGTTGTCGCAGTTCCGATCCCGTCGATACGATAAGGGAGATGTCGGACGCTATCTATGCCTGCTGGAAACCGCCACCCGGAACCGCGGGCATGTCCCTGACACTGCGGTTTTCGCTTCGCTGCAACGGCACACTGATCGGCAAGCCTCGCGCCACATATGCCGATCTGGGAACCGATGCCCAGCGCAGCCGTGCCTTCGTGGCATCCATTCTCAGGGCACTCGATGATGCTCTGCCTTTGCCCTTTTCGGACAGCATGGGTGAAGCAATCGCGGGGCGTATGCTCGCCCCTCGATTCACGGCGGCCCTTGAGGGTGCATCCTAATGCAAGTCGGTGATGTGCCCTGAAACGGGCGGGTTCTGCGGCTGGAACATCTTGCCGCGCTCGGCGATGAAGATCATCAGCAGCGCCGCGATCGACACGCTGCAGAAGCCGGCGGCCAGTGGCGTCACCGTGCCGTTGAAGGCCTGGCCGATCAGCGTGCCGAGAATGCCGCCGAGAAACGTCTGCATGAAACCGAGGATCGACGACGCCGTGCCGGCCAGTTGCCCGAGCGGCTCCATGGCCAGCGCGTTGAAGTTCGCGCCCAGCGCACCGAACGGAAGCATGGCGCAGGCAAAGAAGGTGATGAACAGCCAGAGCGGCATCTTCATTTCCAGCGAAACGATCAGCCAGGCAAGGCTGATGACCAGGAACAGCAGCAGCGCGCTCTGCGACATGCGGCGCATGCCGATGCGGCCGACAAGGCGCGAATTCAGAAAGTTGGAGAAGGCGAGCACGCCCGCGACGCCTGCGAAGATGACCGGGAACATCTCGCCGACATGGAAGATGTCGACATAGATCTGCTGCGCCGAAGCGATGAAGCCGAACATGGCGCCGAAGATGAAGGTGCTGGCGAAGGCATAGCAGATCGCAATACGGTTGGTGAGCACGATGCGAAACCCGCCGACAATGGAGTTGAGTGTCAACGGCCGGCGATGTTCGGGATGCAGCGTTTCAGGAAGGCGCAGCAGCGACCAGGCCGAGACGAGGAGCGCACCGACGGCCATGGTGACGAAGATCCAATGCCAGGTCGCAAACAGCATGATGAACTGGCCGATGCCGGGAGCAATGACCGGTATCGCCA
The DNA here is from genome assembly GCF_004023165.1 of Mesorhizobium sp. M7A.F.Ca.MR.176.00.0.0. NCBI lineage: Bacteria > Pseudomonadati > Pseudomonadota > Alphaproteobacteria > Hyphomicrobiales > Phyllobacteriaceae > Mesorhizobium > Mesorhizobium sp. M7A.F.Ca.MR.176.00.0.0. The sequence goes on from NZ_RZTC01000075.1 coordinate 13,446, forward strand.
TGAACACCATGAAGATCAGCGACATCACCTCGGCCATGCGCCGGCCGTCGAACGTATCGCGCACGATCGATACGGCGATGACGCGGGTGGCGGCCGCACCAATGCCTTGCACGGCCCGGCACAGCAGAAGTGTCTCAAAGCTTGGCGCAATGGCGGCAGCCGCGGCCGCGGCGACATAGATCACCAGCCCGGCGACCAGTGGTGCGCGACGCCCGAAGCGATCCGAGATCGGCCCGAAGAACAACTGTCCGCCGCCGAAGCCCAGAATGTAGGCCGTTATGACGTACTGCCGGTGGTTTTCATTTTCGACGCCGAGCGTGGCGCCGATCTGCTGCAGCGCCGGCAGCATGATGTCGATGGCCAGCGAGTTCAGCGCCATCAGCGCCGCGCACAGGGCGATGAACTCCCAGCGCGGAATGGGCAGTTTGCTTGCCGATTGCGGCGCTGGTTTTGGCTGGTCCACGGCAAGTCCGATCTTTCAAACGAAAATGCGCCGGCGGGCCGGCGCATTGGCTCGTCCTGGTCCTGGGTTCAGGACATGAAAATTGCCGAGGTGGGGCTGCCCCGGGTGCCTGGTGCTCGATGCCCAAAATCAACGTCGATTTTCGGGCATGCACAAAACAGAAATCAGGCGGCGCCTTTGACGCTGACGCCCTTCTCGACGAGGAATGTCTGCAACTCACCGGCCTGGAACATCTCGCGGATGATATCGCAGCCGCCGACGAATTCGCCCTTGACGTAGAGCTGAGGGATCGTCGGCCAGTTGGAGTATTCCTTGATGCCCTGGCGCAGTTCGGCCGAGTCCAGGACGTTCACGCCTTTGTAGTCGGCGCCGATATAGTCGAGGATCTGGACGACCTGGCCGGAAAATCCGCATTGCGGGAAACCGGGCGTGCCCTTCATGAAAAGGACGACGTCGTTGCCCTTCACTTCATTGTCGATGTAGTCGTTGATACCGCTCATGGAATATCCTTTCCCGCCTGTGGGAGTCAGGCTCGAAACATATCCCTTCAAATAAACCCAACGATTGCTCGAAACAAGACGTTAGCCGCGCCGCGGCTGAAATGGCGCAAAGGATGGGCCGTGTTGGGCCAAGCAGACCATCCCTCGACACCGATCGTGAGGTTGCGGTCTATATTCCGGCGCGAGTCAGTCGGGAACGCTGGTCTGCAAGGCGAGTGCGTGCAGCACGCCGCCCATATTCCCTTTCAGCGCGTCATAGACCATCTGGTGCTGCTGGACGCGGCTTTTCCCCCGAAAGCTCTCGGCCACCACCTCGGCCGCATAGTGGTCGCCGTCGCCGGCGAGATCGCGGATCGTGACCTTGGCGTCCGGAATGCCGTCCTTGATCAGTTTTTCGATGTCGTGGGCGTCCATTGCCATGGCAAAATCCTGTTTCGAGCGACCGGTGTCAGGCCATAAGATGAGAGTCGGGCGAGCCTAAAGCCTTTCCGGTCCGGATTGAAGCCGTTCTGACCCACCAACGACAAGACGGTCCGGTGGCTTCAGAGAAAGACTAGGCCGGTGGGCTTGCTTCATCCTCGGCAACGTCCTCGCGTGTCGAGAAAGCGCGGCCAAGGCTGAAGGCCAGCACATAGAGCGGCACGTTGAGCACGAGGCTGACAATGGGGAGATAGCTCGTCATTTGCCAAGCCGGTGAGAAGAACCCCTGGCCGTAGCCGTCGCAGATGAGCGACGAGCCGTACTCCCACAACGCGCCTAAGACCACCGTGCTGGCAAAAAGCTTAATGCAGGTGACGATATGCCTTGCCCGTGCCGGATCCGGCGCAAGGCGGCCCCAAAGCACCAGGCAGATGATCGGAATTGCATAGAGGAGGTTCTGCAGCGCCAGCATCGGGATGGCGCCGTTGGCCGCGGCAAGAAACCCCGCACGCGTTTCCAGCCGCATGCACACCTCGCTCGAGGTTGTCGACAGCAGGAAAAAGACGAACGGTCCCAGGAACCAGAAGAAGAACAGTGACGGCCAGAAGACGACTGCAAGCAGCGCCCGGGCAGCCAGTTTCCTGTGATTGATCATGAGTTTCCCGAAAAACCGTTCCCACTTTTCGGGATCATGCTCTCGTCAACTGGCCTGGTCCATAAAGCGCGGGAACCAGCCTTCGTGGGCTCCGCTCAATTCGCTGACCGGGATTGCCCTGGCGTCACCAAGCTTCAGCGCGCTGCCACCTGTGGAGCCGATCCACGGCGCGAAGATGCCAAGCTCGCCCTGCTGCTTGCGAATGGCGTCCCATTCGTCACCGTGCGGATCGATCGACAACGTCAGGAGATAACGGCCCTGGTCCTCGCCGAACCAGACCGGGATCGGGTCGGTGCCGACAAGCCCGGGAACGGTGGCGCCGATGCCGGACGCCATCGCCATTTCGGCAAGCGCAACGGCGACGCCGCCATCGGAAACGTCATGCGCCGCCGTGACGACACCGGATGCGATGAGCGCGCGCACATGGTCGCCGACGCGCTTTTCGTGATCGAGGTCTACCGGCGGCGGCGGGCCGTCCGTGCGGCCGTGGATGTCCCTGAAATAGACCGATTGGCCAAGATGCGTTCCCCAGGACGCCGGCGCGCCGACCAGCAGGATCATCTGGCCCTCGGCCGCAAAGCCGATCCGCACCATCTTCGACCAATCGGCGATCAGCCCGACGCCGCCGATGGTCGGGGTTGGCAGGATGCCCTGGCCGTTGGTCTCGTTGTAGAGCGAGACATTGCCGGAGACGATCGGGAATCCGAGCGCACGGCAGGCGTCGCCTATGCCTTTCACCGCGCCGACCAGCTGGCCCATGATCTCGGGCCGTTCCGGGTTGCCGAAATTGAGGTTGTCGGTGGCGGCCAGCGGCAGAGCGCCGGTGGCGGTCAAGTTGCGCCAGCATTCGGCCACCGCCTGCTTGCCGCCCTCATAAGGGTCGGCCTCGCAATAGCGCGGCGTCACGTCGGAGGAGAAGGCGAGCGCCTTGGTCGCATGGCCTTCGACCCGGACCACGCCGGCATCGCCGCCTGGAAGCTGCAGCGAATTGCCCTGGATCAACGTGTCATACTGTTCCCACACCCAGCGGCGCGAAGACAGGTCGGGCCCGCCGAGCAGCTTCAGCAGCGCGTCGGCAACGTCGGCTTGCGGAATGTCATTGGCGGCCAGCGGCGCCGGCTTTTTCGGCTCGACCCACGGCCGGTCATATTCCGGAGCCTTGTCGCCGAGATCCTTGATCGGCAGATCGGCGACCTGATCCCCCTGGTGCAGCACGCGGAAGCGCAGATCGTCGGTGGTCTTGCCGACGATGGCGAAGTCGAGCCCCCATTTGTGGAAGATCGCCTCGGCTTCCTTCTCCTTTTCGGGGCGCAGCACCATCAGCATGCGCTCCTGGCTTTCCGACAGCATCATCTCGTAGGCGCTCATGCGCTCTTCGCGCACCGGCACCTTGTCGAGATAGAGCTCGATGCCGAGGTCACCCTTGGCGCCCATTTCCACCGCCGAGCAGGTAAGGCCGGCGGCACCCATGTCCTGGATGGCGATGACTGCGCCCGAGGCCATCAGTTCGAGGCTGGCTTCCAGCAGGCACTTTTCGGTGAAGGGATCGCCGACCTGCACTGTCGGGCGCTTCTCATCGATCTTGTCGTCGAATTCGGCCGAGGCCATGGTGGCGCCGCCGACACCGTCGCGGCCGGTCTTGGCGCCGAGATAGACGACCGGCAGGCCGACACCCTTGGCTTCCGACAGGAAGATCGCATCGGTCTTGGCAAGGCCCGCCGCGAAGGCGTTGACCAGGATGTTGCCATTGTAGCGGGCGTCGAAATTGACCTCGCCACCGACTGTCGGCACGCCGAAGGCGTTGCCATAGCCGCCGACGCCGGAAACCACGCCTGAAACAAGGTGCCGGGTCTTGGGATGGTCAGGCGAGCCGAAGCGCAGCGCATTCATCGCCGCGATCGGCCGCGCGCCCATGGTGAAGACGTCGCGCAATATGCCGCCGACCCCGGTCGCCGCGCCCTGGTAGGGCTCGATATAGGACGGGTGGTTATGGCTCTCCATCTTGAAGACGACGCAGTCGCCATCGCCGATGTCGACCACGCCGGCATTCTCGCCCGGCCCCTGGATGACCTGAGGTCCGGTGGTCGGCAGCGTGCGCAACCATTTCTTCGAGGATTTGTAGGAGCAGTGCTCATTCCACATCGCCGAGAAGATGCCGAGTTCGGTGAAGCTCGGCTCGCGCCCGACAAGATCGAGGATGCGCTGATACTCGTCGGGCTTGAGCCCGTGTGAGGCAATGAGCTCGGGGGTGATCGGCACGGAATTGGAAATGGTCATGGGCGGCGATTTATATCCGGGACGTTGGGATTTTGAGTCCCGTCTTATCGCAAGCCTTGCGGCCGATACACCCATGGATTGACGAAAAACGACGGAAAACCGGACAAAGCCACGCAGTGTCAGGAGAAGCTGTCGTAGCCGGCGCGGCCTTCATCGAGAAGTCGCCGGATCGCCGCGACGCCTTCAGCGATATCCCCGCGCTGTCTCGGCTGCGAAACGCCAAAGCGGACGCCATGGAAAACCTGCTCGGAACGGCCGGCCTTGAATTCGTCCTCGTCGTCGATCAGCACGCCGTGCTCCAGGCAGGCGTTCTTGAAGGTGCCGGAAAGCCAGGGGTCGGGCAGGGTCAGCCAGACAAAGGGCACCCTGTCATGCGACTTGACCGCGAAGCCGGCCAAAGTCTCGCGCACGATGGCGATGCGGGCGCCGATTTCGGCGATGCTGCGCTTGCGTATCTCATCCGCCTGACCTGACAGCACCAGCCTTGTATTCACCTCCGCCAGCAGGAAGGGCATGCCGCCGGTCATCATCTTGTGGGCGACACGGATGCGGTGGCGGTAGGCGGGCGGGCAGGAAAGCCAGCCGCCGCGCACACCGGCTGCGACCGACTTCGACAGGCCGCCCGCGACAATGGTGCGTTCAGGCGCATACTCGGCCAGCAATGGTGTCGGATCGTCGGTCAGATTGCCATAGAGATCATCCTCGATGAGGAGGACGTTGTATTCGCGTGCGACATGGGCGATCGCCTCGCGGCGCGCCGCCGACAAGGTGGCCAGCGTCGGATTCTGCGCCGTCGGCATCAGGAAGATCATCTTGGGATGCTTTTGCGCGCAGACGCGCTCGAAATCCTGCGGATCGATGCCTTCCTCGTCCGATGCCACCAGCGCGGTGCGCCTGCCGATCAGGCCGGCGCTGCGGGAAATCTGCGAGTAGGTGAGGTGCTCGAAGGCAATATAGTCGCCAGGCATGGTGAGCGCCGCGATCGCCGCCATCACCGCCGCATGGGTGCCGAGCGTGGGAACGATGGTGTCGGCACTCGGACGAAACGAATTGCGCGCTAACCAGCGGGCGCCGGCTTCGTACCATCGGTCGGGGAAGTCCCGCGTGTAGCTCGAAATCTCATGCGGATGGTCCTGCGCCGTGCGCGACAGGACTCCGGCGACAATGTCGCCCTGGCCGATATCAGGTGCTGCGGTGCTGTCGAAACGCAGCTTGCCCTTAGGCGCATCGATATAGCGCGTGCCTTCGCCGCCGACGTCCGGAGCCGGAAAATCCGGCTTCGCGCGCTGGCCGAGCACATAGGTCCCACGCCCGACTTCGCCGCTCACCAGCCCACGCTCGCGCAGCAATTGATAGGCCCGGCCGACCGTGCCGACGGTGGTGCCGATGTCGTAGGCGAGGTCGCGCTGCGGCGGCAGCTTTGCGCCGGCATCGATCACGCCCCGATCGATGTCCGTCTCGATGGAATCCGCCAGGCGCTGATACAGCGGCCCGGAGCCGGTGGTGAGATCGGGAAGCCAAGTTGTCATGGTGACAATTTTCTATATTGCACCGATAGATGAGTCAATACATACCAGTCGCGTGCAAAAAAGGGTACAATCTAGAACGTTGGCAGAAAGAAAATGAATACAATCGCGACAATACGTCATTCGAGCGCTGCATTATCGGGCCAATCCACACGTCCATCGGCTCAGCGCGGTTTTGTCAGCCGTCTTGTGCGCGTGCTGAGGTCGATGGCAAGATGGATCGACAACCTGCTGGATCGCCGCCGCAGCCGGTTGGCGCTGCTGGAGATGACCGACGACCAGCTCAAGGATATCGGCGTCACGCGCTGCGACGCCCACCGCGAGGGCATCAGGCCGTTCTGGGACTGACTGTGACCCCAAAAGCGGGAACCGGGTTTTGGGAGATAATGGTCCTGGGAAATGCGGACAGGACGTCCGTACAGTTCTAACGGACGCTCGATGCCCTGGTGCGTGCAACGGCATGGTCCGCAAGGACGGCGACCACGCACAGCACGAGGAAAAGTCCGGTGATGGCTGCGGCCGAGATGAGGACGCTGGTCGCGCCGTTCTTGGCGATGTCCAGGAAAGGGTAGGGCACCTCGCCGGCAAACGGCGCCCGCATCAGCGCATAGACCAGATAAGCGATGGGATAGATCACCCACCAGGAAATGTCGCTCCAGCGCGTCCTGCCGTCAGCGCCCGATATCAACCACCACAGCACGAAGAGCACCGGCGTCACATAATGCAGCAGGACGTCGCAGAGCAGGAACAGCCCCTGCGGCTGCCAGAGTTGTGCCAGGACCGTTGCGTAGATGATGAAGACCAGCGCGATCGAAACCGCAACGCCGGTGCGCATCCGCGCGCCTGCAAAGGCCGGCAGCCAGGCATAGAAGGTGGGTGACAGCAGCGACGTGTACACCAGCACCGCGCCGATGTTTGTCAGGATGGTGAAGAAGCTGAAGACGAAAATGATTGAGCCAAGCAGGCTGCGGCCGGCTTCCATCGATGCCGGAATGCTGATGCAGAACTGCAGGATGAGCCCGGCCAGACCGATGACCAGACCCGCGATCTGCAGGAACCGGCCCATGGGCTAGGCCGTCGCGGCGCAGGCCGGATTGCCGGCCTGCCAACGGGCGATGTCCGAGCCGATGCGGGCGCCGAGCGGATCGTTCATCAGCGGTCCGAAGACGTCGACGCGGCTAGAATTGCCTTGCGCCTGCACGACCAGCAAAGGTTTGCCGCCATAGTGCTTGGCCGGCACCAGCAGGAAACGCGGCGTGCCGCTGAACGAATTCAGCTCATTGGCCATCTGGTACGGTTTGAAGGCTGGGTCCTTGCTGGCGATCCAGCATTTGTGGGCAGCGATCGCCACTTGTTCCATGGCCAGCAGCGCAGCACTTTTGCCTGAGGGAACAGGCGTGCTCTTTGGCGTCGACTGGCAGGATGCCAGCACAAAGCCCGCCGCGGCGACCAGCGCGATCGTCTTCGACTTGATCAAGCGGCACCCATCTCAAGCTCGGACAGAAAAATCTTCAAACCATCGGTCATCTCGCCCCACACCCGCGACAATGCCGGGTGTTGCGAGGCGATCTGCTGGTAGGCGTCGAATTTGGGATAGGCGTCGAGCAGGTCGTGGCGTCCCGTCATGGCGCGGAAATTGTTGAAGATGAACCGGGTCGGCGTCAGCCAGGCATCGGCGAAACTGATGTCGTCACCGAGTGCGAAGGGCCCTTGCGCCATGCGCGCCTCGATTGCCGCCAGTCCATGATGCAGGCGGGCGAACTGGGCGTCGATCTCGGCATTGTTGCGCTTCGGCACGGAATGAAGCTCGAAAAGCTTCATCATCGGGGTAAGCACGTCGAGATCGGTGATGCGGGCGAACATGCGCACCAGCGCGCGGTCCTTGGAATCGGGCGGCAGCAGGGCCGGTTCCGGAAACCGTTCCTCGAGATATTCGGCGATGACCACCGATTCGACGATCGTCTCGCCCGAGCCGGTGATCAGCACCGGAATCCGGTTCATCGGCGAGATGGCGCGAAACTCTTCCGGGATGGGAAAACCGGGCGGCGGCGCGATGATCTTGAGCGGTACGTCCTTGATGTAGGCCAGTGCCCGCACGATCGACGAGTAGGGCGACAACGGCCGCGAATAGAGTTTCATGACCGTCTCTCTCCCCAATGAACCAGACTTGCTCCAAAGAGACAGGAATGTCCGGCTGTTTTCAAGCTGTTCGCTTCGATATCGTCAGGCGGCGATGCCGAGGGCGCTCTCGAACAGTCCGCGGCCGTCGGTACCGCCATGGGCTGCTTCGATCAGGTTTTCCGGGTGCGGCATCAGCCCGAGCACATTGCCTTGGCTGTTGACGATGCCGGCAATGTCGTTGATCGAGCCGTTGGGGTTGGTGCCCTCGGCATAGCGGAACACCACCTGGCCTTCGCCTTCGATTCGGGCAAGCGTGTCGGCGTCGGCGAAATAATTGCCGTCATGATGCGCGACCGGCGAGCGGATGATCTGGCCCGGCTGATAGCGGCGCGTGAACATGGTGTTGGCATTGGTGATCTCGAGCTTCACCTGCCGGCAGACGAATTTCAGCGAGGTGTTGCGCATCAAGGCGCCCGGCAACAGGCCGGCCTCGACCAGGATCTGGAAACCGTTGCAGACGCCGATGACCGTAACGCCGGCGGCCGCTTTTTCGGCCACCGCCCGCATGACCGGCATGCGCGCAGCGATCGCGCCGCAGCGCAGATAGTCGCCGAAGGAAAAGCCGCCCGGAATGGCGATCAGGTCGACATCGGGGATTTTGGTGTCGGTTTGCCAGACGGTGACCGGGGGTGTTCCCGAAATCTTGGTCAAGGCCGCGATCATGTCGCGGTCGCGGTTGAGGCCGGGCAGGAGGACGACGGCTGATTTCATTTTGGTTCGTAAGGCCTTTGTGCTTCGGCGAGTTCGCGCAACTAGAGGCGCTGCTCAATCCGTTCAAGACGTTGATCGATACGGCCTGTTATCGCGTAGATATTGTTGACGTCCGTTTGCGTGCTCAACGCCTGCAACCTGATCGCGACAATCTCGTGCTTGACTTCGCCCAGGCCACTCTCAAGGCGATCCATTCGTGAATGGATTTTCTTGAGAAGCTCGTACATCAGTTCATTCGTGACTTCAGGCATACGTGCCTCCGGCACAACCTTAGGTAAGCGTCACACTATAATTCTCAATCACCGTGTTCGCCAGCAGCTTGTCGCACATGGCCTTGAGGTCGGCTTCGGCCTTGGCCTTGTCACTTTCCGCCAGCTCGACGTCGAAAACCTTGCCCTGCCGCACCGCGCCGACGCCGCCGAAGCCGAGGCCGGACAGCGCGTGTTCTATCGCCTTGCCCTGCGGGTCGAGCACGCCGTTCTTGAGGGTGACGGTAATGCGGGCCTTGATCACGCTGGACATGCTCCTGTTCTGAGTATCGGGAGGCAAGCCGCGATCAGTGCGGCTTGCCTTTGAGGCCGTCGGTCGAGGCGACAAGCACCGGGCCGGTTGGGCGCGGCGGTTCGTTCTCGTTCATGATGCCGAGGCGGCGGGCAACTTCCTGGTAAGCCTCGACGAGGCCGCCCATGTCGCGGCGGAAACGGTCCTTGTCGAGCTTGTCCTGCGTCGCCACGTCCCACAGGCGGCAGGAATCCGGCGAGATCTCGTCGGCGACGACAATGCGCATCATGTCGCCTTCGAACAGCCGGCCGCATTCGATCTTGAAGTCGACGAGCTGGATGCCGACGCCCATGAACAGGCCGGAGAGGAAGTCGTTGACGCGGATGGCCAGCGCCATGACGTCGTCGATCTCCTGCGGGCTCGCCCAGCCGAACGCGGTGATGTGCTCTTCCGACACCATCGGGTCGTCGAGCGCGTCGGCCTTGTAATAGAATTCGATGATCGAGCGCGGCAGAACGGTGCCTTCCTCGATGCCGAGCCGCTTGGACAGCGAACCGGCGGCGACATTGCGCACCACCACTTCGAGCGGAATAATCTCGACTTCCTTGATCAGCTGCTCGCGCATGTTCAGCCGGCGGATGAAATGGGTCGGAATGCCCATGCGGTTCAAATGGTTGAAGATGTACTCGGAAATGCGGTTGTTGAGGACACCCTTGCCGTCGATGACCTCGTGCTTCTTCTTGTTGAACGCGGTGGCGTCATCCTTGAAGAACTGGATAAGCGTGCCCGGTTCGGGTCCCTCATAGAGTATCTTGGCCTTGCCTTCATAAATGCGGCGGCGATTTTTCATCTGGATTTTTCTCTGGGGTTCCGGACAGGGCGGTATCAGACCATTTCCTGTCCGTCTGCCTGAAATAAGTGCGGCTACGGTAGGGTTCAATGCCGGGTCTATCCCAATCACATCGTTTGCTCAATCGGCAAATCCTTCCAATCAACCGCTTTCGGGACTGAAATGCCGCAGCGCAGCATTCGATGAAGCGTATTGACCGACCCGCGACCTTTTGGTTTGTGCTTTGGCAACGCACATATTCACCGCCAACGAATCGAATTTGACCGGAGGGACGCCATGAGCAGCATGAAAGACCGCGAAGAGGGCTTTGAGCGTAAATTCGCATTCGACGAGGAGCTTCGGTTCAAGGCCTCGGCGCGCCGCAACAAGGCGCTCGGCCTGTGGGCCGCCGAAAAGCTCGGAAAGTCCGGCGCTGATGCCGACGCCTATGCCAAGGAAGTGGTTATCTCCGACATCGAGGAAGCCGGCGACCACGACGTGTTCCGCAAAATCCGCGGGGATTTCGACGCGGCCGGCGTCGAGCAGTCGGACCACCAGATCCGCCGCACCATGGACGAACTGATGGCGCAGGCGATCGAGCAGATCAAGAACACCTGATCCGGGCCATGCGCTGATCCCGGCCATACGCTGGACCAATCGACCGCCCGGCCTATCCGGGCGGTTTTTCTTTGCCTTTGTCGCGGTTTCCGGCTGAAACTGCCGGAGTTAACAAGGAAAGTATCCATGTCCCTGAAGTCCCGCCTCGCGGCCGACGAAACGCTGTTCACCGCATGGTCCGGCGTGCCGGATGCCTTGACCGTCGAAATCGTCGCCAAGCAGGGTTTCGATGCCGTCACGCTCGACATGCAGCATGGCGGCCATCACGAAGACAGCGTGCTGCGTGGCCTGGTGCCGGTGCTCGCTGCCGGCAAGCCGGCGCTGGTGCGCATTCCCGTTGGCCGTTTCGAGATGGCAAGCCGCGCGCTCGATTTCGGCGCCGAGGCAGTCATCGCGCCGATGGTGAATTCGGTTGCCGATGCAAAACTGTTCGCCGCCGCCATGAAATACCCGCCGCTCGGCGAGCGCTCCTGGGGTCCGACCTACGCTTTTCCACGCCACGGCCAAGGCGACCAGGCCGACTGGCTGCGCGACACCAACCAGCGCACGATGGCCTTCGCCATGGTCGAGACGCGTGCCGCCCTCGATGCGCTCGATGGCATCCTCGACACGCCCGGCATCGACGGCATCTTCCTCGGCCCGTCGGATTTCTCGATCGCCTGGAGCAATGGTGCGACCGTCAATTCGACGCTGGAAAGCATGATGGAGACGGTGGCATCGGTGGCCGAGCGCACCCGCAAGGCCGGCAAACATGCGGCGATCTACGTTGTCGAGCCGGCAATTGCCGGCCGGGTCGTGTCGATGGGCTATCGCCTGCTGGCCATGGGCTCCGAGCATTCGCTGATCGGGCTTGGGGCAAAAACGCTGATCAAGAGCGTCCGCGATTCGATCGGGTCCTGAAGACGCTCAAGGTTTCAGATCCGTCAGGAATTTGGCGAAGGTCATTGAACCTTCGGGCCAAGGACCAAAACCTGAATCCGGGTTGAGATGACCGGTCTCACCGGCATCGATGAACAGCGAACCCCAGGCGCCGGCGATATCCTCCGCGACATCGAAGGCGCAGAACGGATCGTTGCGGCTGGCGATCACGATCGAGGGAAAGGGCAGCGGCTCACGCGGATAGGGGCCGAAGGTCATCAGGTGCCTGGGCCTGATCTCGGGATTGGCGACGTCGGGAGGTGCCACGAAGAAGGCCCCGGCAACCGGCTTGCGGAACTGCGGAATGGCTTGCACTGCAGCGGCGACACCGAGCGAGTGCGCCACCAGGACGACCGGCCGCTCGGCCTCGTTGACCGCCTTGGCGACGCTCGCCGTCCAGTCCTCGCGAACCGGCTTCGAC
>NZ_RZTC01000075.1:25475-34397 GCF_004023165.1 Mesorhizobium sp. M7A.F.Ca.MR.176.00.0.0
GGCTTCGACCACTCGGCCTGTTCGACGCGGCGCGCCGTCGACAGTTTCGACTGCCAGCGGCTCTGCCAATGGTCGGGGCCGGAATTGGTGTAGCCCGGTACGATGAGGATATCTGCTTCCTTGACCTTCATGGCGCTGAGATAGCGAGCGGCATCGCTTCGTGCAACCGGCAGGAACGCCGCTTTTGATCACAATAGTGAACACCATGTTCGCTTCTTCGCGTCTTGTGTGAACGATGCCGATGGACGATTTGTGGTCAGGAAAAGAAACAGCCGTGCGCGGGAACCCTGACTTTGGAACTGACACGACGTACAATGATCGGCGGAGTGGGGCTTCTCGCCTTGGGAGCTTCATCGCAGGCCGGTCGAACGGAGCATTCGATGAGCGAGTTGCCTTTTGCCGCCACCACCCCGGTCAGCGTTGCCCGCGTCGGGCTGAAGGCGCGCGACGCGGAAAGCCTTGCCGCCTATTACCGCGAAATTGTCGGTCTGCAGGAGTTGAGCCGTGCCGATGGCGCGATCACCCTGGGCGCCGCCAACCGTCCCTTGTTGGTGCTTGAGCAGGACGCTTCAGCCAAGCCGGATGATCCGCGCAGCGCCGGGCTGTTCCACACCGCCTTCCTGCTGCCCAGCCGCGCCGACCTCGGCCGCTGGATCAACCACGCCATATCAAACAAGATCGCGATCGAGGGCGCTTCCGACCATCTGGTCAGCGAAGCTCTGTACCTGACCGATCCCGAAGGCAATGGCATCGAGATCTATGCCGACCGCCGTGCGCAGGACTGGAAGTGGAATGGCGACAAGATTGCCATGGCGACAGAACGGCTGAACATTCCGTCCGTCGTTGCCGAAGTGCCGGCGGGTGATGCCGGCTGGCAGGGTACGCCGGAAAACAGCATCGTCGGCCACGTCCACCTGCGTGTCGGCAGGCCGGAAGACGCCGAAGCCTGGTGGAACCAGGAATTTGGCTTCGACACCATGGCCAAATACGGTGGCCAGGCGGTGTTCCTGTCGTCGGGCGGCTATCACCACCACATCGGCGCCAACGCCTGGCAGAGTTCAGGCGCCGGCCGTCGCGATTCGAGCCGGTCGGGCCTTGCCTGGGTCGAGATGCGTTCGGACAAGGTGACGAGCCCGGCAACCCGCGAAGATCCGTGGGGCACGGTGATCAGGACTGTGCCCGGCAAGGCTTGAGAGCGTCTTTCTCCCCGTCACTATACGGGGAGAAATGCCCGGCAGGGCAATGAGGGGCAGCGCCAAAGTCGTGAATTTGTCAAAGCGTGAATGGGTGCGATCGTCGCCGAAGTCGGCACCGCCCCTCATCCGCCTGCCGGCACCTTCTCCTCGTATAGTGACGGGGAGAAGGAAGCTCAGGCTTCTCCAAACACCCGCTTGAAGATCGTGTCGACATGCTTGGTGTGATAGCCCAGGTCGAATTTCTCGCGGATTTCGGCTTCCGGCAGCGCTGCGGTCACTTCCTTGTCGGCCAAAAGTTCCTCAAGGAAATCAGCGCCTTGCTCCCACACTCTCATGGCGTTGCGCTGCACCAGCCGGTAGGAGTCTTCGCGCGACAGGCCGGCTTGGGTCAGCGCCAGCATGACGCGCTGCGAATGCACGAGGCCGCGGAACTTGTTCATGTTCTTCAGCATGTTGTCGGGATAGACGAGCAGCTTGTCGATGACGCCGGTCAGCCGTGACAGTGCGAAATCGAGCGTCACGGTGGCATCCGGGCCGATCATGCGCTCGACCGAGGAGTGCGAGATGTCGCGCTCGTGCCAGAGCGCCACATTTTCCATCGCCGGCAGCGCCATGGAGCGCACCATGCGGGCAAGACCGGTGAGGTTTTCGGTCAGCACCGGGTTGCGCTTGTGCGGCATGGCCGACGAGCCTTTCTGGCCCGGCGAAAAATACTCTTCCGCCTCCAGCACTTCGGTGCGCTGCAAATGCCGGATTTCGATCGACAGCCGCTCGACCGACGAGGCGATGACGCCGAGCGTGGCAAAGAACATGGCATGGCGGTCGCGCGGGATCACTTGCGTCGACACCGGCTCGGGTTTCAGGCCGAGCTTTGCCGCCACATGCTCCTCGACATAGGGGTCGATGTTGGCGAAGGTGCCGACCGCGCCCGAAATCGCGCAGGTCGCTATATCTTCCCGCGCGTGCACCAACCGCTCGCGGCAGCGCGAGAACTCGGCATAGGCCTGCGCCAGCTTGACGCCGAAGGTCGTCGGCTCGGCATGGATGCCGTGGCTGCGGCCGATGGTGACGGTATCCTTGTGCTCGAAGGCACGGCGCTTAAGCGCGGCAAGCAGGCCATCGATGTCGGCGAGCAGGATGTCGCTGGCGCGGGTAAGCTGCACCGCAAAGCAGGTGTCGAGAACATCGGACGAGGTCATCCCCTGGTGGATGAAGCGGGCGTCCGGGCCGACGAATTCGGCGAGATGGGTGAGGAAGGCGATGACGTCATGCTTGGTGACGCGCTCGATCTCGTCGATCGCCTCGACATCGAATTTTGCCGCCCCGCCCCTTTCCCAGATGGTTTTTGCCGCTTCCCTGGGGATGACGCCGAGTTCGGCCAGCGCGTCGCATGCATAGGCTTCGATCTCGAACCAGATGCGGAACCGGGTTTCTGGCGACCAGATGGCGACCATTTCCGGCCGGGAATAGCGAGGGATCATCGGTCAGTCCTGACATATCGAGAAGTTTGCCCGCGTCCTAACAGAGGCGAGCAAAATGCTCAACGCTGCTGGCGCGCAAACCAGACGCCCGCGGCAAACAGAGCGATGAAACCAACTGGAAAATAGAGCCGGATGCCCAGCACCACGAACTGATAAAGCGCAATTAGCGTCGTGAAGACGAACTGCAGGACCCAGGTGCGGGTGAAAGCAGGCGCATGCCACTCGGCATAGTAGGAGCGGTACTGCAGGGCAAACAGCCCGGCTGTCAGGCCGATCGTCGCCGCGGCTAGGCACACGAAGGCCGCGGCAAAGGCGACTTCCCAGCGTCTTCCCTGCGAGACCAGCCGCGCCGCGAACAGGCCGATGGGAAAGGCCAGCGCAGCTCCCACTGCGAACAGCGCGGTGACAATGCGGATTTTCGCCGGCGTCTCCCAGTCGTCCAACAACAGGGCGACGAGCGCACTGGCGCCCATAGCCGTGGCCCATAGCAAGGCGCCATAAAACGCAGTGCGCGGCGTCGGTATCGCGCGGCGAAGGCGGTTCAGCGAACGATCGCGCGGGGCGGGTGGGACAAGCGGTGTCACAGGCGGCCGGTCACCGCGATCCAGCGAAAGTCCGGGCCTTCAAAGCCGTATTGGCGCACCGCGATCAGCACGGCATAGGCGCTGAGACTGTCCATCGAAAAGGTCTGCACAGCGCCGATGCGGTAGCCGTTCGGGCAACCCCGGCTTTTCGGTATCGACTTGTCCTCGTGCAGCAGCTTGGTCGCGCCGCCATCCTGCGCCTCGATACGCAGCAGCCGGAAGCCGTTTATCTCGCCCTGGCTCTCGCAGCCCTCGGTGTTGTTCATGCCGAGCTCGTCGAGCCGAAACTCGAGCGGTGGGTCGACCGGCGAAAAGATCGGGCGCGGGTTGACTGCCATCCGGTGCGGATCGGCCGAAAGTTCGGTCACCGGGTTGAAGCCGGCGGTGATGCCGCGATTGGCGTCCAACTCGGCCTGACTGACAATGGCTTCGCCTTTTTGCCGGGCCTGAAGGCGCGCCGCATCCAGTTTGGCATTCTCGTCCTCAAGCCGGACCCGGATCGGCGTGCCCTTGAGAAAGCTGTCGGTGCTGGTGTCGATGTAGTAGCGGTTGGCATAGGGAAAACCCGATCCATCCTGCACGCCATATTCCTCGAAAGCAAAGACGCTGCCGTCCTTGGTGAAGCCGAGGATTTCAAGTTCGGCGACATCGCCGGCATGAGCCGCGATCGAGGTGGCAAACTGTGCAAGCAGGCCAACGGCAAACAGAAAGAGCATTCGCATCGGTCTTCACCCCCGTGATCGTCTCAATCCCCTAGCACGCCGAAATCAAAACGTCGTGCGGTGCGAAAGCCGATGCATCCAATCGGCCCGTCATTTGTTATCGTCGGCAGTCCCAATGGAGACCACCATGACCGACACCAGCAAAATTCGCGAGCATATGGAAGTCGTCGGCGCCGACGGCGTGCATGTCGGCACTGTCGACAAGGTCGATGGCCAGCGCATCAAGCTGACCAAGGCCGATAGCGGCGAGGGCGCTCACAAGGGCCATCATCACTATATTCCCCTGAGCCTGATTGCCGAAGTCGACGGCAAGAAGGTCTGGCTGTCGGCGAATTCCGATGTTGCGGTGACGTTCGAGGAAGAAAAGTCCGATCGGGTCTGATTGATC
The DNA here is from genome assembly GCF_004023165.1 of Mesorhizobium sp. M7A.F.Ca.MR.176.00.0.0. Taxonomy (NCBI): domain Bacteria; kingdom Pseudomonadati; phylum Pseudomonadota; class Alphaproteobacteria; order Hyphomicrobiales; family Phyllobacteriaceae; genus Mesorhizobium; species Mesorhizobium sp. M7A.F.Ca.MR.176.00.0.0. The sequence goes on from NZ_RZTC01000075.1 coordinate 29,847, forward strand.
GCTTCACCTCAGGCGTGACGACCAGACCGGAAACAGATCGTTTTCGGCAGGGGTTGCCGCATAGACGCCGCGACTGATGGCGCGCGCCATGGTGGCGCCGGCTGCGGCGTAGAGATCGATCGCCGCATCGGCGGAGAGTTCGATACCGCTCGTGCCGGTCGCCAGCGCGAACACAAGGTCGCCATCGGCCGGTGTGTGCGTCGGCCATATCGCGCGCACGAACCCGTCATGCGCCGATATCGCCAGGCGCTTGGCGGCAGCTTTTGTGAGCACCGCATCGGTGGCAATGACGGCGATGGTGGTGTTGCCGCCGGTCTCCATCTGCCTGCCAACATGCTTGTCGCGGTGTTTCAAAAGAATCCGTTTCGCATCGTCCGGCATCGGCGAGGGATAACCAAGCCCGCCGAATTCGTTGCCGATTTCGAACGGTGCTGCCCAGAAATGGCGGGTTCGGCCTGTGGTCACCGATCCGGTCGGGTTGACGGCGGCCAGCGCACCGACGGTGACGCCGCTATCCAGCAGCGTCGAGGCGGAGCCGAGGCCGCCTTTCAGCCCCGAGGTCAGCGCGCCGGTGCCGGCGCCGATCGTGCCAAGCTGGAAATCGGCGGCGGCAGTTTGCGCGGCCTCATAGCCAAGCTCGCGGTAGGGCGGATAACGGCCCCAATCCTTGTCGCCGCCATTGCGCAGGTCGAACAGGATCGCCGACGGCACGATCGGCACGCGAAAACCACCGACCTCCAGGCCGATGCCGCGTTCGCGCAATGCCGCCTGCACGCCGGACGCCGCGTCGAGGCCGAAAGCCGAACCGCCTGAAAGCACGACGGCGTGCACCACATCGACGGAATTGTGCGGTTCGAGCAGGTCTGTCTCGCGCGTGCCCGGCGCGCCGCCCAGGATCTGAACGCCAGCCACTGTCGGCGTGTCGCAAAGCACGGTCGTGACGCCGGACTTCAGGCTGGCGTCGGACGAATTGCCGACGCGCAGGCCGGCAACGTCGGTGATCAGGTTGCGTGGGCCGGTGCGAAACATCAGTTGCTTTCCAAGGGCGCGAAGCGCGTGCCGTCGAAACGGAAGACGCGGTAGGGGCTCTGGCTGAGGTCGCCTTTTGCATCAAAGCGGATCGGCCCGATCGCCGTGGTGAAATCCTGTCCGGTCAGGGCCTCCGTCAGCGGCTTGCCCGAGCTTTCGGACAAGCCTGATGCTGCCTTGGCGATTTCGACCGCGGCGTAGGCCGGCAGCGCATAGCCGTCAGGCATGACCTTGTGCGCGGCAAAGGCTGCCAGCACTTTTGGATCGGCGACATCGGCCCATTCCGGCGGTGCGATCATCAGCGTGCCCACGGCATAGGGTACATCGCCCGGCGGTGTGCGGAGATTTTCGCCGCCGGCAAAGACGATGCCCGCCTGAAGCTGTGCGGCATCGCGGCCCATGATGGCGATGTCGTCGCCGTCGCCACCGGCAAAGACATGCGTCGCGCCAGCCTTCTTCAGCCGGCCGATCATGCCGATCTGGTTGTCGAGCTGTGGCCGGAACGTGTCGACGAATACCGGTTTCAGCGCTGCCTGTTCGGCCGCTGCCCGCAACGTCTCGGCGATCTCACGTCCGTAGATGGTGCCGTCGTCGATAATGGCGAACAGCTCGTTCTGCCATAGATGGGTGAGGGCGGACGCGATGGCGTTGCGCTCATCGTCGCCGCGCGGCCCGAGGCGATAGACCGGCCAGCCGGTCTTGGCGCGGCGGTCGGTCAGGCTTTCGGTCCGTACGCCAATGGTGATGACCGGAATGCCGGCGTCCTTCAGGATCGGCATCGCCGCCTCGATCGCCTCGGTGCAGAGAAAGCCGACCACGATATTGACCTTGGCAGCGGCGAATTCCCTGGCCGCGACAGCGCCACCATCGGCGGTGCAGGCGTCATCCACGGTCTTCAGTTCGATGCCGTTCGCGTCGGCCGCCAGGCCGGTCCCGGCCTCGATCTGCTTGCCGAGAATGGCAGATGGTCCCGATAGCGGTGCCGCGACGCCGACGAGCAGCGTCTGGGCATTCGCGGCACTGGCCAGAAACAGCCAGAACAGCGCCGCTATTGTTCTTGTCCTGGGTCGCATTCGAGCGATGGGTCCCTCCGTGCCGGCTCTATGCTCCCGGCACTATGCCGCCAAGACCTAAAGGCTGCACGGCCTTGGTGCAACACGCGAATTTCGGGATATGGCTCAGGCACTTCGCTTGTGGCGGGCTATGTCTGGCCATATATGTCGGTAGGATCCTGACCATGGAAAAATTCCGGTGCTGAAGAAGAACGACATTGGGCCGCAGGCCTATCGCGACGCGATGAGCCACTTTGCCGGCCACGTCCATGTGGTCACCACCGACGGGCCGGCCGGCAAGCGCGGCACGACGGTAATCGCCGCCTGTTCGGTGTCGGACACGCCGCCGACCATCCTGGTCTGTCTCAACCGCGAAAATGCCAAGAATGAGTTGTTCGTGAAAAACGGCAGGTTTGCCCTGAACACGCTGGCCTCGCACCAGGAGCCGCTGTCGGTCGGCTTTTCCGGCATCACCGGCCTGCCGGTCGAGGAACGTTTCGCGCTTGGCGAATGGGATGTGATCTCCACCGGCGCGCCGACCCTGAAAGGCGCGCTTGCCGTGTTCGACTGCGAATTGATCGACACCAAGGATCTGGCCACCCATCGTGTGCTTTTTGGCAAGGTGACAGGTCTGCGTATGGGCGATAATTTGCGGCCGCTGATTTACCACGCCCGCGGCTACCACGTTCTGGACAGCGGAGCGGCGGCGTTCACGGAGAAAGAATGACCGAGCTGAAACCGCGCGCCGCGCCACGGACGATCGACGAGACGCTCGATCTCCTGACCGGTGCAGACTATGTGGCGGACCGGTCGCTGGCGACCGTGCTGTTCCTGTCGTTGCGTATGAAGCGGCCGCTTTTCCTCGAGGGCGAGGCCGGCGTCGGCAAGACCGAGATCGCCAAGGTGTTGGCACAGGCGCTCGGTCGCCGGCTGATCCGCCTGCAGTGCTATGAAGGCCTCGACGTTTCGTCCGCCGTCTATGAGTGGAACTACGCCGCGCAGATGATCGAGATCCGCATGGAGGAGGCGGCCGGCAAGGTCGAGCGCTCCGCCATGGAGCGCAACGTCTTTTCCGAAAAATACCTGATCCGCCGCCCGGTGCTCGATGCGCTGACCGGAAAGACGGGCGCTGCCCCGGTTTTCCTGATCGATGAGCTCGACCGCACCGACGAGGCCTTCGAGGCCTTTCTGCTCGAAATCCTGTCCGACTTCCAGGTGACGGTGCCCGAACTCGGCACCATAAAGGCGGAAGAACCGCCGATCGTCATCATCACCACCAATCGCACCCGCGAAATCCACGATGCGCTGAAGCGGCGCTGCCTCTATCACTGGGTCGACTATCCCAACGCCGAGCGCGAACTCGAGATCGTGCGCCGTAAGGTGCCGCAGGCCAACCAGCGGCTTTCGGCCGAAGTGGTCTCCTTCATCCAGAAGCTGCGCCAGATCGAATTGTTCAAGGTGCCTGGCGTCGCCGAAACCATCGACTGGGCCGGCGCGCTGACCGAACTCGACAAGGTGGCGCTCGATCCGGAAACCGTCTCCGACACGATCGGCGTGCTGTTGAAATACCAGGACGACATTGCCCGCATCGAACAGGGCGAAGGCCGGCGCATCCTCAACGAGGTGAAGGCCGAGCTTTCGGCGGCGGAGTAGGCGATGCCGCGCCCCGAACCGAAAGAGGCCATGCCGCACGGGCGGATTGCCGACAACATCGTCTATTTTGCCCGCACCTTACGCAAGGCCGGCATGCGGGTCGGGCCGGCCTCGGTCAAGGACGCCATCGAGGCGGTGCTCGCCGCCGGCATTGGTTCGCGCGACGATTTCTACTGGACGCTGCACGCCGTGCTGGTGTCGCGGCATGAGGATCACGCCACTTTCGACGAAGCCTTCCGGCTGTTCTGGAAGTCGCGCGAACTGATCGAGAAGATGCTGGCTATGTTTTCGCCGGTGGCACCCGACACCAGGGAAAAGCAGAAGCCACGCGCCGCTGAAAACCGGGTCAGCCAGGCGATGTTCGAGGGCCACCAGAAGAACCAGCCGCCACAGGAAATTCCCGAGATCGAGGTCGACGCCCGCTTCACTTTTTCCGGCAACGAGGTGCTGCGGGCCAAGGATTTTGCCCAGATGAACGCCGCCGAGATGGCCGACGCCAAGAAGGCGATCGCGCAGTTGCGGTTGCCTTTCGACATGGTGCGGACCCGGCGCTTCAAGGCCGATGCGCATGGCCGCCGCATCGATCCGCGCGCCATGATGCGTTCGGCTGCGCGCACCGGCGGCGAACTGATTCTGCCGAAATTCCGCTCAGCCCGCGAAGTTCATCCGCCTTTGGTGGTTCTGGCCGACATTTCAGGCTCGATGAGCCAGTACACGCGCATCTTCCTGCATTTCCTGCATGCGCTCACGGAAAAACGCCGGCGCGTGCACACGTTCGTTTTTGGCACAAGGCTGACCAATCTGACCCGGCAGATGC
>NZ_RZTC01000076.1:0-6766 GCF_004023165.1 Mesorhizobium sp. M7A.F.Ca.MR.176.00.0.0
ATCTCCCCCCTTGCGGGGGAGATGTCCGCAGGACAGAGGGGACGGAACGCGACACTGGATACCTGTTCCGGCTGTCTAAGCGACCTCCTTCAACCGCTCGTCCCGTGGCAGCGCCTGCAACGCCGCCTGCAACAATATGTCGGCCAGCCGCGCTGCCACCGGATCCAGTTCAGCATCCTTCTGGTGCAGCACCAACGCCATTTTGGGCAATGCCGGCAGCCCGGCGATCTCCGGCGTCATCGCGCTGACGCTGGCCGGCAGGCCGATGTCGGTGCGGATCGTCAGCCCCAGCCCCGCCGCCACGGCTGCCCAGATGCCGCCAAGGCTCGGGCTGGAAAAGGCCATCCGCCACGACAGCCCGGCGCGGTCGAGCGTTTCGGTTGCCACCGTGCGCAGAAGGCATGGCGCTTCGAGCGCCACCAGCGGCAGCGGCTCACCGTCGCGCAGGCTGGTCTCGATGCGCTTTGCCGGCCCGATCCAGCGCATCGGCACATCGGCGACATGCTGGCTGTAGGGCAGCGTTTCGCCGCAGTGCCAGGCGAGCGCGATGTCGAGGCTGCCTGACATGACCCTTTCAGCAAGGTCGTGGCTGCGTGCGATCCTGGCTTCGATCTTCACCTTGGGGTGCGCCCGGGCAAATCGGCCGAGCACGTCCGGCAGCACCGCCTCGCCGAAATCTTCCTGCAAGCCGAGCCGTACCCAGCCTTCCAGCTCGACATCATGGATGGCGGATGCCGCCTCGTCATTCAATTCGATCAGCCGGCGCGCATAGCCGAGCATGGTCTCGCCGGCCTCGGTCAAAGCGAGGCCGCGTCCTGATTTGCGGAAGATCGGCGTCGCCGCCTGTTCTTCCAGTTTCTTCAATTGCGCGCTGACCGCCGACGTCGACCGGCCAAGCCGGTCAGCGGCCTTGGCAAAGCTGCCCAGCTCCATACCGGTGACGAAACTGCGCAGGACGTCGAGGTCGAAAGTTACGCGTCGCATGTCTGAAGTCCCGATTTTCAGGATTGTAAGTTCAAAACTTCCTGATTTTCAGGATGAAATTATGGCGGTAGGGACAGATCGTCAAGGCCGGACCACTGGCCAGCACGGGAAATGAAATCATGTCCGCCATCGTCAATTGCACCGATCGGCAGTCGCCGAAGCTCCTGGAAGATGCCGGTTCCGCCGGGAGGGTTTTCAAGCCGGGCCATCGCTGGAAGGTTCTGGGCATCGGCGTTGCCGCCAATGCCGCCTTCTCGGCTACGTTCTCCGGCATCCCGGCGACGGCGGTCGTTCTTCGCCAGGGCTATCATTTGGGCAATGCCGAGCTCGGCCTGGCGCTCGGCCTTCTCGGGCTGGGGGTCGCGCTCAGCGAGCTGCCCTGGGGCCTGCTTACCGATCGCTGGGGCGATCGCCGCGTGCTCCTGATCGGGCTCGGCGCGACGGCGGTGTGGCTCCTGGCCATGGCGATGCTGGTTGTGCCGACAAAGGCCGGTATTCCCGGCGTCACGCTGCTCTCCGCGAGCCTGCTCATCACCGGACTGCTCGGCGGCAGCGTCAACGGTTCGAGCGGCCGCGCCATCATGGGCTGGTTTCGGGAAAACGAGCGCGGCTTTGCCATGAGCATCAGGCAGACGGCGGTGCCGCTTGGCGGTGGCCTTGGCGCGCTCGTGCTGCCCTCGCTTGCGCTGGCTTTCGGCTTTGGCGCGGTGTTCGGGGTGCTGGCGGGCGCATCCGCTCTGTCTGCCCTGTTCGCCTGGCGCTGGCTGCACGAGCCGCCGACGGCGGGCGAGGGCCATCTCGCTTCGGCTGCGGTCGGACCGGCGCCGCTGCGCAATCGCGATGTCTGGCGTATCGCGACCGCCATCGGCCTGCTCTGCTTTTCGCAGGTGGCCGTGCTCACCTTCGCCTCCGTATTCCTGCACGATTTCGTTGGGTTGGGAACGGCGGCAATCAGCGCGAGCCTCGCCGCCGTTCAGATCGGCGCCATGGTCATGCGCATCTGGAGCGGCCGCTTCACCGACCGTCACGGCAACCGCCGCCAATTTCTTCGCTTGTGCAGCGCGTTCAGCGCCCTTGCCTTCGCCATGCTTTGGCTGCTGGTCCTGTTCGGCCCAACCGTTCCGGGCGGCCAGCTCATCTGGTTGGCTGTCCTTCCAGTCGTGCTTATTGTCGCAGGCATCTCGGTCTCCGCCTGGCACGGTGTCGCCTACACCGAGCTTGCCACCCTTGCCGGGGCCAGCCATGTCGGGACCGCGCTCAGCCTTGCCAACACCTTTGTTTTCGTAGGCTTCTTCCTGGTGCCGGAGGCCATTCCGGGGCTCTTGCACCTTTGGTCTTGGTCCGGCGTCTGGCTGGCGGCCGCCATCTGCGCGCTGATCGCCCGGCCGATCTTCCTGCGTCCGGCCTGAGTTCGGCCGCAAAACCGCCCGACTTCGGAACCACGACCTGAAGCCGGCTGAGAACAGTCCGATCGAAGCCGTTAACGTCCCATCAAGGTTAATGCATCATTTTGCTCTCCAGTGGGGTCTGTCGCGTTCCTGGAGAGTGTTCCGTGCATCGACGTGTGTTGAAGCGGCTGGTTGCCGCCGCCGGTGAGAGAAGACGTGGCTTTCTGCCCCCGTTCGTCATCGGTCTCGGCATCTGGATCGGCTTTCCGACCATCGTCGCCTATCAGGACATGACGAGCCTTGTCTCCGGCCTCGAAGCGAACACCCGCTGGAATTCCTATGTCGAGAAATCCGTCGCCGGCTCGACCCATGCTGCCGAGATGCCCTTTGTCGATTCTGATGTCACCGGCTCCATCTCCGGATCGGGTGTCCACCTGGCCGGTGTCGGCAACGTGTCGTTTCGCGGAAAGGGCGGCAAGGTCAGCGGCACGCCCGATGAGGACCGCGTCGTGCGCGCCGAGAAGAAAGGGCGCATCGTCCAGATGTCTCCCGTCGCACCGCCGAAGAACTTCAACGCCGGCTCGATCTTCGAGCGCACCTCCTCCTTGCTGCGGCCCAGCATGGACAGCGGCCTGAAAATGGCTTTCGCCAAGCCGCAGATCAAAGGCAAGGAAATCCAGATCGCCGCGGCATTCCATGCGCGCGAGGACAAGAAGCCGGATCCCGGCGTGCCGGCCATGCTGGCAGCGCTGGTCAACAACGACCATCCGGACGTGCTGGCCACCGCCTACGCGCAGTCCGAGCCTGACTATGCCAAGGCATCGCCCTTCGAAGCCCTGCTTCAGGACGAGCAGCCCAATGAGGGCCGCTTCATTCCGCCGATGGCCAAGGGCGATCATTCGTGGATCCAGAACCCGCTGCCCGCCAGTGTCTTCTCCCAGAAGGAGCAGGCATGCCTTGCCAACGGCATCTATTTCGAGGCGAGGAGCGAATCCGTGCGCGGCCAGGCCGCCGTCGCCCAGGTCATCCTCAACCGCGTCCGCAATCCGACCTATCCGAATTCGATCTGCGGCGTCGTCTACCAGAACGACAGCTGGTTCAACCGTTGCCAGTTCTCCTTCGCCTGCGACGGCAGGAAGAAGCGCATCGATAGCCCAGCCGCCTACAAGACCGCCCAGGAGATCGCCATGGCCGTCACTGCCGGCAAGATCTTTATCCCGGAGGTCGGATCGTCGACCCACTACTATGCCCAATATGTCCATCCCGGCTGGGCGCGCACGATGCAGAAGATGACCAAGATCGGCCTGCATATCTTCTATCGGACCTATGGCGGCGGCTGGAGCTGAGTGCGGAGCAGCCGCTGATCTTTGATGTGGCGCGCAGCCGATCAAAGGGCCATTGCGCGGGGGATTCGCGCCATGCATCCTTGTCATCATGGCGGGCACGATGTCGCAGCTTTGTAATCCATTGATTTTATTGCCTAAAATACATGGCAATGAACTTCCGCCCGTGGCTTGACGGGCGCAAACCCTCTAACTATGTTGCCGGCGACTTTAGAAGCGGACGGACGGTGATGGTCTGACCGGGCAGGGGGGTTGCGATGGCCGACAAGAATGGGCCAGACGGAACCGGAGAAACCGGCCGCGGCAATCAGCATGAACCCGATATCCGCGACGACGATCTTGAGCGGCGCCGCCGTGACCTGGAAGCTTCGCTTGCGACAAGGCGGCCGGGCCGGCTCGAGGGGAAAGACGACGCGAAAGCGGGCAGTGTGGCCGGTTACGGTCAGGCGCTCAAACTCTCCAGCGAGTTTATCGCCGGGGTGGTGGTGGGTGCCGGCATCGGCTGGATCATCGACCGTCTGGCGGGGACATCGCCATGGGGTCTGATCGTGTTTCTGCTGCTTGGTTTTGGCGCCGGAGTGCTCAATGTGATGCGTTCCGCCGGCGTTGTGGCAGAATTTGGACAGGGCGATAAATCGCGCCGTGGCCAAGACGACAAGAAATGACCGCGCACCATGTGCGGTAATGGTAACGAGGCCGTACGCGGCATTGACGGGGTTTGAACGTGGCAGCTGACAAGGTCGATCCGATCCACCAGTTCCATATCAACAAGCTGATTCCGATCGACATCGGCGGCTATGACCTGTCTTTCACCAATTCGGCACTGTTCATGGTCGCAACCGTTATCGTCGCGGCTGGATTCCTGTTTCTCACGACGTCAAGCCGCAGCCTGGTTCCCGGGCGGCTTCAGTCGGTCTCCGAGATGGCCTACGAGTTCGTCGGCAACATGTTGCGCGATGCCGCCGGCACGCAAGGCATGAAGTTCTTCCCTCTCGTGTTCTCGCTGTTCATGTTCGTGCTCGTCGCCAATCTGCTTGGCCTGTTCCCGTATTTCTTCACCGTCACCAGCCACATCATCGTCACCTTCGGCCTTGCCGTGCTGGTGATCGCAACCGTGGTCGTCTACGGCTTCATGAAGCATGGTTTTGGCTTCCTGAAACTGTTCGTGCCGCATGGCGTGCCGGTCTTCCTGCTGCCACTGGTGGTGCTGATCGAAGTGATCTCCTTCGTGTCGCGCCCGGTCAGCCTCTCGGTTCGTCTGTTCGCCAACATGCTCGCCGGCCACATCACGCTGAAAGTGTTTTCCGGCTTCGTGGTCAGCCTGAGCGCGCTCGGCGCGGTCGGCGTCGCCGGCTCGATCCTGCCTCTGGCGATGGCGGTGGCGCTGACGGCACTGGAACTGCTGGTCGCCTTCCTGCAGGCCTACGTCTTTGCCGTGTTGACCTGCATGTATCTCAACGACGCCCTGCACCCCGGGCACTAGGTCCAAAAGTTTCCGGCCCAAGAATTTCCAACATTGGCGCCGGATGGAATCGCAACGGAATTTTAGATCCAAAGGAGTTGAACAAATGGACGCAGAAGCAGCAAAGTACATCGGCGCCGGCATCGCTTGCCTGGGCATGGGTGGTGCGGGCATTGGCCTCGGCAACATCTTCGGCAGCTACCTCGCGGGCGCACTGCGCAACCCGTCGGCTGCCGATGGCCAGTTCGGCCGCCTGATCTTCGGTTTCGCCGTGACCGAAGCTCTGGGCATCTTCTCGCTTCTCATCGCGCTTCTGGCCCTGTTCGGCTGAGCACTCGGGAAGATTGGACAGGCCGGCCGCGCGAGCGGCGGGCCTGAATTTCGGGGATAGTCCATGTTCGTGACATCTGCCTTTGCGCAAGAGTCCGCGCCATCAGCCGATACCAGCCACGCTGCTACGGAAGGCGACACGCATTCCAGCACCGGTGTGCCTGCTGAAGCGCATGGCACGTTTCCGCCATTCGATCCGGCGACGTTCCCGTCGCAGCTTCTGTGGCTGGCGATCATCTTCGGGCTGTTCTATCTCTTCCTGAAGCGGGTTGTGATGCCGCGCGTCGGCGGCATCATCGATGTCCGCAACGATCGCATCACGCAGGATCTCGATCAGGCGGCCAAGTTGAAGGGCGAGGCCGACGCTGCCGTTGCTGCCTACGAGCAGGAACTGGCGGAAGCCAAGACCAAGGCCAACGCGATCGGCCAGCAGGCCAACGACGCGGCTAAGGCCGAGGCCGACACCGCTCGCAAGAAGGTCGAGGCCGCGCTCGACGCCAAGCTTGGCGAAGCCGAGGCCCGCATTTCTTCCATCAAGGCCAATGCCATGAAGGAAGTCGGCAGCATCGCCGAGGACACCGCTTCGGCGATTGTCGAAGCCCTGGTTGGCGGCAAGGCCAGCAAGGCAGAGATCGCGGCCGCGGTCAAATCCGTGGCCCGGTGAGGAGCGCATCATGGACGCCACATCTCTCGCGACGCTCTGGGCCACGGTTGCCCTGGTCATCTTCCTGGGCATTGCCGTCTACATCAAGGTGCCTCGCCTGATCGCCAAGGCGCTCGACGCCCGCGCCGAAAGGATCAGCAACGAGCTCGACGAAGCGCGCCGGCTGCGCGAGGAAGCCCAGCAACTGCTTGGCCAGTATCAGCGCAAGCGCAAGGAAGCCGAGCAGGAGGCCGCCGACATCGTCGCCGCCGCCAAGCGCGAAGCCGACTTGCTTGCCGCCGAAGCGCACAAGAAGACCGAGGACTATGTTGTCAGGCGCACCGCGCTTGCCGAGCAGAAGATCGGCCAGGCCGAGCGTGACGCCATCAGCGAAGTCCGCGCCAGCGCCGTCGACATCGCCGTAGAGGCAGCGCGCGCGCTGCTTGCCGGCAAGATCGACGCCAAGGCCGGTGCCGATCTGTTCAAGGCATCGCTTGCGGACGTGAAGTCGAAGCTGAATTAGAGGGTCCCGCTAGCCAATCATCGAAAGCCGCCCGGGCAACCTGGCGGCTTTTTTGTTGTGGGCGGGGATAATCTCCCCCCTCGAGGCTGTCTC
>NZ_RZTC01000076.1:6776-27813 GCF_004023165.1 Mesorhizobium sp. M7A.F.Ca.MR.176.00.0.0
CTCTGGCCTGCCGGCCATCTCCCCCTCGAGGGGGGAGATCAGCTATCCATTCCGACGAAGCTCTCTTCCTCAACCACTTCAGCGCCACCCAGCCTGAACGGCGAAAACGATACGCGATGCAGCCGCGCCACCGGGCCATGCGCCTCGATTGCCGTGCGATGGCGAAGCGTGGCGTAGCCCATATGGACTTCGAAGCCGTAGCGGTCGTGATGGTTGCCGCAGCCGCACATCATGCGATCGCGCATCACCTTGGCGACGATCGAGGCGGCGGCGATCGACTGCGAACGCTGGTCGCCCTTGATCAGCGCGCGCCCTTCACAAGGCAGGCCAGGCGGCACGTCGCGTCCATCGGCAAGGGCGAGCTTCGGTCTGACCGACAGCCCTACCAGGGCGCGGCGCATGGCTTCCAGGCTTGCCTTGAGGATGTTGCTGCCGTCGATACCCTCGGCACTGATGGAGGCCATTGAGACCGCCTGCGCAGAGCCGAGAATTCGCAGGAACAAGGCTTCACGCTGCAGATGGCTGAGGCGCTTGGAATCGTCGAGGCCGTCGGGAATGTTGGCGGGATCGAGCACCACGGCCGCGGCGACCACCGGCCCGGCCAGGGGGCCACGGCCGGCCTCGTCCATCCCGGCAACCGGCCACAGCCCCTCCGCCATCGCCTTCGTCTCGAAGGAGAAGTCGGGCTTCTCGATGATCTCAAAGAGAGGCGGAGAATCAGAACGCGCGCGAGCCATGTTGCGGCGAGGTTCGCATCGGCTCTGATTCTCCGCAAGTCCCTCCGGGTCGGGTGGGGCGCCGGACCGGGAGGGCACCGTCTGCAGGCCGGGGCAGGCCGGACGGGATTCTGGTGCCGCGACGGATCAAACCACCGCGACGAATTGTCTCTCAAAGCAGCGTCAGCTGCACCTGGTCTTTCCCGGCGGCAACGAACTGGTCGGTCCGCAGCGTGCGCCGTTCGGCATTGAGGCCGAGCCGCTTGGCTGTGATCTCGAAGCGCCGGCCGATCTGCCAGGCATAGGGACCGGCGCCCTTCATGCGTTTGCCCCATTCCGAATCGTAGTCCTTGCCGTCACGCATCGACCGGACCAGCGACATCACATGGCGGTAGCGGTCGGGATAATGACGCAGCAGCCAATCCTTGAAGATCGGGCTGACCTCCAATGGCAGGCGCAGGATCACGTAGCCGGCTTCGCGCGCGCCGGCCGCACGTGCCGAATCGAGGATGCGTTCCATTTCCGGGTCGGTCAGGCCCGGAATGATCGGCGCCACCATGACCGAGGCCGGGATGCCGGCATCCGAAAGCTGCCGGATCGCTTCCAGCCGCTTGGTCGGTGTCGACGCGCGCGGCTCCATGGTGCGCGCCAGCATACGGTCGAGCGTCGTCACCGACAGCGCCACCTTGGCCAGCCCGCGTTCGGCCATTCGCGACAGGATATCGATATCGCGCGTCACCAGAGCGGACTTTGTCACGATGCCGACTGGATGGCCGCGCGCTTCCAGCACTTCGAGGATTTCGCGCATGATCCGGTATTGCTTCTCGATCGGCTGGTAGGGGTCGGTGTTGGTGCCGATGGCGATGGTGCGCGGCTGATAGCTGTCTTTCGAAAGCTCCTTGTCAAGCAAGCGCGCCGCATCAGGCTTGGCGAACAACTTCGATTCGAAATCCAGACCCGGCGACAGGCCCATGAAAGCGTGCGTCGGGCGGGCAAAGCAATAGACGCAGCCATGCTCACAGCCGCGATAGGGGTTGATGGAACGATCGAAGGAAATGTCGGGCGATTCGTTGCGGGTGATGATTGTGCGCGGCTTCTCGACCTGCACTTCGGTCTTGAAGGGCGGCAGTTCCTCCAGCGAATTCCAGCCATCGTCGAACACGTGCCGGCTGACCGGCTCGAACCGGCCGGACGGATTGATGCCCGCTGACCTGCCGCGGTTGCGGTCCGGGCGGACACGCATGCCGCTCTGCTCGACCATCGCATTGGCCATCTCGGCTCTTCCTGCTCCGAAAGCTGCAATGTCGGCGCGCACGATCTGTTCCATTCTCGCCCGCTCCCAAGGACTGTCCGTGTTGTGTCGAATCGCTCTGTTCATGAAATTATTCCTATTTGGTTGATGAGAACAAAGCAAGAACTTTCTATGGTGCGATGCAAAAACTGGCGCTGTCCGGCGCTTTCCGCTATTCGGCTGAGGATGCTCAGTGTTCTCATCGAAACCCGCAATGACGAGGAGGGCCTCGCCCGCACGCTCGCCTCGCTGATTGGCGGCGCGGTCGAGGGCGTGGTGCGTGAAGTCATCGTCTGCGACATAGGCTCCACCGACCAGACGCATCGTGTGGCCGAGCATGCCGGCTGTCAGTACGTGACGGGCGGTGTCGCTGCCGGCATCCGCCAGGCCAAGGGGGATTGGCTGCTGCTCCTGGAACCGGGCGCGCGGCTGGTGGAGGGCTGGATCGATGAGGTTGTCGCCCATACGGCAAGGCAGACCATGGCGGCACGGTTTTCGCGCACGCGAGCCAGCCGCACGCCATTCCTGGCCCGGGTCTTTTCGGGAAACCGCGCCTTGGCCGACGGCTTGCTGATCAGCAAGCGTCAGGCGGCTGCCGCGGCAAAGAGCGCCGGCAGTGCCGAGGCCATCGCCCGCGGCCTCGCGACGAAGCGGCTCGACGCGGAGATCTGGATGGCGCCGGCCAAGCAGGAGCGCCGCTCGTCGACGTGATTTTTGCAGTTGCTCAGGTCATTGTGCATTGCACAAAATCTGACGCGGGGTTAGCTTCCGTTCAAGCGGGAATTGGGTTTGGGACATGCCGAGAGGCGAGCACCGATGCGGCATCGGTGGTGCTCTCATAGCCGAGGACTCAATGAAGCTTTCAACCCCCGACACATCCGGCGCGCCCAGTCTCGAGGCCATTGCGCGCAACGGCAGCCTGCTGCGGCGCATCGCCGTGCGTATTCCAACCTATCTGACGGACCTGCGCGAAAACCCCGCCTGGCTGCCGATGTTCGTGCTGGCGCGCACAATGCCTGGACGCCGCATGCATTGGCTCGGCGCAAAACGCGCCCGCCCGGTCGCCAATGCCGGGGATACGATGTTTGCCGGTGTCGAACGGGGAGCGGTCGTCGATGCGTTGCGCTCCGACGGGCTGTTCTCAGGCTTGGTCCTGCCGCCTGATATCCATGAAGAGATCGCCGACTTCGCCGGGCGCACGCCTTGCTTCGGCAATTTCGACCGCCGTCTCGAATTCATGCCGGGGGAACATGCCGAGGCCGAGAAACGCCTTGGCCGCTCGCTGCTTAGCGGGCATTTTTTCGAGCGCATCCTCGACTGCCCGGCGGCGCTTGCCATCCAGCGCGATCCGCTGCTTCTGGATATTGCCGCGCACTATCTCGGCGGCCAGGCAAAACTGATCACGACGCGCGTCTGGTGGAGTTTTCCAACCGGTGCGGCTTCGGACGCCGACAAGAACCTCGCCTCGCTCGGCAAGTATCATTTCGACCTCGATGATTGGCGCATGCTGAAATTCTTCTTCTACCTCAAGCCGGTCGACGCCGACACCGGTCCGCATGTCTATGTCAGGGGCAGCCACAAGCGCCGCAGCCTCAAGCATCAGCTCACGCTTCTGGTTGGCCATCCCGCGCAACAGGTGCTGGATGTCTATGGCGAGCAGAGCCCGGTGACGCTGACCGGCGAGGCCGGTCTCGGCTTCGTCGAGGACCCCTTTGGCTTTCATATGGGCACCGTGCCGGCACGCACGCCGCGACTGATGATGGAAGTCGGCTTCGGCGTATCGCCGCCGTCGCGCCGACGGTTTCATGGCGAGCCGGTTATCCGCTGAGAGCTGCCTATCCGAAGCTCATCTCGACAGGTGTCCAGTGTGTGCGGCGTCTGGCTTGGCGCTGCGCCCTGTTTTCCGTATCGAAGTCAACGCGGACCGGCTCCTGGTTGAACCGTTCGCGGTCGTCCAGGGCGTTGATGATGACGATCGCCCTTGCATCGTCATCTCTGGCGATTGCATCGTCATCTCTGGCGATTGCGGCGACGTAGACACCGCACCGCCGGCAGATCAGATAGTCGGCCGTCCTCAGCCCGAACTGATATCTCCGCAATTGCGTCTCGTCCTTGACCGAGATGACCAGTCTGCCATTCGGATCGGCAACGGCGCGCGAACCATGTCTGACACAGAACGAGCATTGGCAAGCGCGAACTTCGGTTTGCGGTGGCTCGAGCTCGGTTGAAAATTCAAGGCGTATATTGCCGCAATGGCATCCACCGGTGTGCACGGTCATCGTAGCTGCCTTGTCGTGAACGGCGATGATCGCCTTCAGACAAGGTACTTTTCCGAGGTCCGGTTTGGAATGGGGTTTCAAAGGCGCCGGTGCTGTTTTGCCTGGCGAACGCGGCGTGGAACCGGCGCTTTGCCTCGGCTTTTACGGAGCCGATTTGCCGCGCCGCAAATGCTCGTCCAGGCGCGGCATGATCTCGACGAAGTTGCATGGCGTGTGCCGGTAGTCGAGCTGCGCTTTCAGGATGCCGTCCCACGCGTCCTTGCAGGCGCCTGGCGAACCCGGCAGCACGAAGACGAAGGTGGCGTTGACGACGCCGCCGGTCGCCCGGCTCTGGATCGTCGAGGTGCCGATCTTGTCGTAGGAAATCCGGTGGAACACTTCCGAAAAGCCGTCCATGCGCTTTTCGAAGATCGGCTCCAGCGCGTCCGGCGTCACGTCACGACCGGTGAAGCCAGTGCCGCCGGTGGTGATGACGACATCGATATTCTTGTCCCGCGACCACGCCAGAACCGTGTCGCGGATTTTCTCACGGTCGTCGGTGACGATATTGCGGGCCGCCAGGATGTGGCCGGCCTCGGTGATGCGGTCAGCCAGCGTCTGGCCAGATTTGTCGTCGGCGAGGCTGCGCGTATCTGAAACGGTCAGCACCGCGATGCGCACGGGAATGAAGGAGCGGCTCTCGTCAATTCTGGCCATCAGCTCCCTCCGATGCGATGCTGCGCGTCGCGGCAACGAACCAGTCGGGCTGGCGGCCGCGGATCTCGGCGGCTGCGCGCTTGGCGACATTGCCGGTCTCGAACAGGCCGAAGCAGGTGGCGCCGGACCCGGACATCCGTGAAAAACCCGATCCGGCCTTGTTCAGCCAGGAAAGCGCCCTGCCGATGGCGGGCTGCATCGCCAGCGCCGCGGGCTCGAGATCGTTGCGAGTAATCTCCAGCCAGTTGCGCAGGCTGTGAAAATCGATGCCGCGCGGCAGCGGTGGCAAGGCCTCATTGTCGCGCCGGGAAAGCGCTGCAAAGACATCCGCCGTCGACACCGGGGTGCCTGGATTGACCAGTACCAGGCCAAGCGTCGAAAAATCCGGCACCATCGACAGTTCATCCCCGATGCCGCGCGCCACCAGCGGCTTTGCCGCCAGGCACATCGGCACATCGGCGCCAAGCGAAAGGCCGATCCGCGCCAGCTCTGCGCCGTCGATGTCCAGCGCCCATGTCTCCACCAGCCCGCGCAGCACGGTCGCCGCGTCGCTCGAACCGCCGCCGACGCCGGAGGCAACCGGCAGGTTCTTTTCGAGCCGGATGGCAACCGGCGGTGTGCGCTCTTGCCCGACCGCCTGTCGCAGGGCGTCGCGCGCCCTAAGCACAAGATTGCTTGCGTCGACTGGAACGGCCGGTGCGTAGCGGCCGGACACGGCAAACTCATCGCTGTTGGCGAGCGCGATTTCGACCCTGTCGCCAAAACGCGTGAACACCGCCAGGCTTTCGATCAGATGATAGCCGTCATGGCGCCTGCCGGTGACATGCAGCGCAAGATTGATTTTGGCGTGTGCGTGCCAGCTACGCGACCCGATGTCGGTGTCCACAATCGTCTGCGGGATGATGCTCAGTCCTTGGCCAGCCGGTATTCGCCGGTCTTCGGATCCTTGATCAAAGTGCCGATCGCGCCGTTGGCCGTCTGCTTTTCTGTGCGCCGCACCTTGGCGGTCACGCGCTCGGCTTCCCTAATGAAGGTGCGGTAGCCGAAATAAGCGGCAACGCCAACGACGGCGAAGAAAATGATCTGCGGCATGCCAAAACTCCTCCCACGCTGGGCCGGCGAAGGCGGCCGGTCGGGTCGGTTGATGCATGCCGACCCGCTTTTGGGAACACGACATGCATGAAACTCAAGCTCTCATGCTAGACGGTTTTGCCGGGTTTTCAAAGCCCGAAGCGAGACCACAATGCGCGCTCTTCCGCCGCATCGATCACGCCGCTGGCGGCAGCCGCGGCAATATCGGGCGCTGAAAAGCCCTTGCTTGAGCCGAACAGGCCGAAGCGGCTAAGGAAACCGCGCGGCGTCGTGATCAGCCTGAGCTGCGTTTTCGCCCCGAAACGGGTCTTGAGCACCGTTCGCATGTCGCCGAGCGCATCGACCAGACCGAGTTCGAGGCCCTTGATGCCTGTCCAGAACAGGCCGGTGAACAGGTCCGGGTCGTCCTTCAGTTTCGTGCCGCGCCGCTCCTTGACGAGGTCGATGAAGGTTGCGTGCACCTCGAGCTGCAGCGCCTTCAGCCGTTCGACATCTTCCTTCTTCTCGGGCTTGAACGGATCGAGCACCGCCTTGTTCTGGCCGGCGGTGTGGACACGGCGCTCGACACCGATCTTTTTCATCAGTTCAGGGAAGCCGAACGAGGCCGATACCACGCCGATCGAACCGACGATGGACGACGGATCGGCGAAGATCTCGTCACCGGCGACCGCGATCATGTAGCCGCCCGACGCCGCGACATCCTCGACGAAGACCAGTACCTTTTTGTTCTTTTCCGTGGCCAGGTCACGGATGCGCTTGAAGATCAGCCGAGACTGCACCGGCGAGCCGCCCGGCGAATTGATCGAGATGGCGACCGCCGGCGCGTCGTAGGAGAACGCCTTCTCGATGAGGCCGGCGGTGGAAGCCAGCGACAGGCTCGGCCGAAACTGGCCACCGCCTGCCATGATGGTGCCGTGCAGCCGGATGACCGGAATGGTGACGACGGTGGAGCGCCAGGATTTCGGCAGCAGGCGGTTGATAAGGCGTTTCACGAGGGCGCGGTCTCCGGTCGGTGGGTTGCAGGCATGTAGGGATTTCCCGGCCAACGGCAATGTCGCCGGGCAGAATAGCTCAATCTCCGAACAGCGAGGCGAGGCCGTTGGTGATCATTTCGCTGCGCTCGTCGGGGCCGTTGCCTGACTGCGTGTGGAGCATCAGGGGCGGGCGTATGGCAAGCTTTCCCCGCGCCCCGAGCGCTGCCCGCACGACGATGCGGATCGCCGCCGCATCGGGACGAGGGTGGACGGCGAGCATCTCGGCATCGCCGAAGCGGCCGGCGATCGCATCGAGAATGGCGCCGAGCTGTTCGGGCCGGGCGATTACGGCGAGCCCGCCGCGCGGCCTCACCACCGCCGCCGCACTTCTGATCCAGCTCTCGAACAGCCCGTCCTCCATGACATGGGCTTCCTTTCGCAGGCGATCCGATGTGGCGCGGTCCCGGGGGGCATTGAAAGGCGGGTTCATGATGACGAAGTCGAAGTCGTTGTCGGCGAGGCCGGCGGCCGCCCGCGCCCGGCCCGATACGGTGACATTGGCGACCAGCACGGATGCGCGATCGCTGAGATGGGCATTGCCGGGATGGGCAAGCGTCGCCGCCGCGAAGGCCGCCATTTCCGGCGCTCGTTCGACAAGCACCGCCTGTGCCGCCGGGCAGCGTGACAGCACCGCCAGTCCGGCAGCTCCGGCTCCCGCGCCGAAATCGGCCAGGCGCCCGCCAAAGGTCGATGGCACGGATGCCGCCAGCATCATCGCATCCATGCCGGCGCGATGGCCGCCCTGCTTGGGCTGGACGAGCCAGAACCGGCCGCGATGGAAAGCGTCGACCGTATGGGCCGGCGTGTCCGGAACAAGGGCGGCGGGCGCGGCGGACATTATTTTCCGCGGATCTCGTTGGCGATGCCGGCATCCCTGAGGATGCGCCGTGCCGCGTCGGCCTGGTCGGCGTCGACCATGACGCGTTTCTGCAAAAGACCGATCGATCCTTCGAGAATGCTCATATTCTGATCGGCGACAAAGCAGGCGATGCCGGCGTCGCGCATCAGCGATTCCACAAAGGAGATGATCACGGCATCGTTGGTGCGGACAAGTTCTATCATCGTATGAAACTCGCAGTTTGCGCTATTGATGTAAACGGGCAGGGGATTCCGAGGCAGAGCCCCGTTCCCCCTGTGGTCGTTGACATTCCGTCATCGACGCCGCGCCAATTCGCCACTTGCCGTGGCCATGTCCGCCGCCCTAGAGTCCATGCAGGGACTAAGGGTGCCGTCGCACGCTCTATACCAAGACGGGAGTGATTGTCGTGGGTGTCGTTCTCAACATCGAAAACGGGAAGCGGGAGCCCGCCTCCATCAAGGATCTGATCGATCTGACAGCGGCCGATATGGGGCGCGTCAATGAATTGATCCTGTCCAAGGCCGGCTCCGACGTCGAGATGATCCCGGAGGTCGCCAATCATCTGATCTCGTCCGGCGGCAAACGGCTGCGGCCGATGCTGACGCTGGCCGCCGCGCAGATGTTCGGCTATGCCGGCGAGGGCCACGTCAAGCTCGCCACCTCCGTCGAATTCATGCACACGGCGACGCTTCTCCACGACGATGTCGTCGACGAAAGCGGCATGCGGCGCGGCAAGAAGACCGCCCGCATGATCTGGGGCAACCAGGCAAGCGTGCTGGTCGGTGACTTCCTGCTCGGCCAGGCTTTCCGCATGATGGTCGATGTCGGCTCGCTCGAAGCGCTCGATATCCTGTCGAGTGCTGCCTCGATCATCGCCGAGGGCGAGGTTATGCAGCTTGCCGCCGCCAAGAACCTCGAAACCACCGAGGACGAGCATTTCGCCGTCATCAAGGCCAAGACCGCCGCACTTTTTTCGGCTGCTGCCGAGGTCGGGCCCGTCATTGCCCAGGCGACCCGCAACGATCGTGCGGCGCTGCGCTCCTACGGTATGAATCTCGGCCTTGCCTTCCAGCTGATCGATGACGCGCTGGACTATGGCGGCACCAGCAAGGATCTCGGCAAGAATGTCGGTGACGATTTCCGCGAAGGCAAGGTGACCTTGCCAGTCATTCTCGCCTATCGGCGGGGCACGAAGGCCGAGCGCACTTTCTGGAAGCGTGCCATCGAGGACAATGTCACCGATGACGCCGGCCTGGAAAAGGCGATCGGCCTGATGACTCGCCATGGCGCCATCGCCGACACGATCGGACGAGCCCGCCATTTCGGCGAGATCGCCCGCGACGCGCTGGCGCCGCTGGAAGCGACGCCGCAGAAATCGGCGCTGATCGACGTCATCGATTTCTGCATCAGCCGGGTGAACTGAGCGGCGTCACCCGGTTGCCCGCTGCTTCGCCTTTCCCGGCAAAGCGAACGCGGCCAGCAGGCTGACAAAGATGCCCGCCGCCGCCAGCCAGAAGGCGATCTGTATGCCGTCGGCGATCGCGGCCTTCAGTGCATCGCCAGTCAATCCGCCGACATGGCTGTTGGCGATCGCGATCAATGTCGCCATGCCGATCGCGTTGCCGATGTTGAGCGTCGTGCAGGCCATTCCCGAGGCAACGCCCTGTTCGTCGTGTGCCACGCCCGACGCGGCCGCGATCCACATGGCGGTCCAGACGATGCCCTGTCCGACACCGGAGATGATCAGGCCGGGAACGATGGCGGCATAGCTGCTGTCGGCCGATGCTCCAAGGACCATCAGCGCTGTGCCGGCTGCGCCGACTATCATGCCGCCGACCAGGGTCGAGCGTGTAGAAAAGCGCGTCGCCAGGCGTTCACCAAGCTGCGTGCCGGCGGCGATGGCGATCGACGGCACCAGGAACGCCAGGCCTGTTTGCAGGGCGGTGAAGCCATGTACGGTCTGCAACAGCACGGTCAGGAAATAGGGCAGGGCTCCGAACGTTCCCATGAACAGGAAGGTGATCGTCATGCCGGCGACGAGGCTGCGATTGCGGAACAGCCGCAGCGGCATCAGCGGGTCAGCGCTCTTCGCCTCAATCAGCGCGAAGGCGATAATGAAGATCGCTGCCAGTGCGGCGCTGGCGATGATCGCTGGCGAACCCCAGCCATATTCAGGTCCCTGGACCAGCGTGAAGACCAGCAATGTGGCGCCTGCGGTGACGGTCAGCGCGCCCGGCAGATCGAAGTTGCGGTGCTGGTGCCGCTTGGGATCGCGCGGAATGATGGCAAATGCGGCGATGATGGCGATGCCAGCCAGCAGCACATTGACGTAGAAGACCGACGACCAGCCGAAGGCGCCTGTCAGGATTCCACCGGCCAGTGAGCCAAGGGTAAGGCCGCTCGCGCCGGCACCGCCCCACACCGCCAGCGCCCTGTTGCGTTCCGGTCCTTCGGCAAACAGGCGGTTGATCAGCGAGAGCGTCGCCGGGAACAGGAAAGCGCCGCCGATGCCTTGCACGGCACGCGCAGCGATGATGATTTCCGGCGACCAGGCGAGGCCGCCGACCAGCGACGAAAGCGCATAGAGCCAGAGCGCGAAGATGAAGATGCGGCGCTGACCGATAAGGTCGGCGGCGCGGCCGCCGAACAGCAGAAAACCGCCGGTAAACACGGTGTAGGCGCTCACCACCCATTGCAAGGTCTGGCCGGAAAAGCCCAGCCCAGCCCCGATTTCGGGCAGCGCCACGAAGACGATGTTGATGTCGAGAGCGATGATAAGCTGGGCGAAGGCGAGCAATGCCAGCGTGGCGCCGCGCTTCGCGCCAATCCCTCCCTGTGTCGTAGTGGCGCCGAATGGCAGCCCTTGATCGAGTGAACTCATGCCAGTCTCCTTTCGATTCTTTATCGATCGACAAAGAATTGAATTTGCAATCTTGAGTCAAGCGGATTATTTGTGGATCGATAAAGAAATGGAGGTTGCGATGGCGGGACGGCCAAGGGAGTTCGACAGAGCCCAGGCTCTGCAGAAAGCGCGCGATGCCTTCTGGATGCGCGGCTACGAGGGCACCTCGATGGCCGACCTCGTCTCCATGCTTGGCCTGGCCTCGGCGCGCATCTATGCCGCCTTTGGCTCGAAGGAGGATCTGTTTCGCGAAGCCGTTGTTCTCTACGAAACCAGCGAAGGAAGCTTCGCCACCGGTGCCCTTGCCGAAGAACCAACCGCTCGGCGGTTTGTCGAGCGGCTGCTGCGCGATGCGATCGATATCTACACAAGGCCGGATCTGCCGAAGGGCTGCATGGTTGTCTCGGCCGCCACCAACTGCGCTACCGAAAATGACGGCGTGCTGCATTGGCTGGCCGAGCGCCGACTGGCGCGCAATGCATTGATTGTGGAGCGCCTGAGAAAGGGTGTTCGCGACGGCGACCTCAAGCCGGATACCGATCCGGAAGCGCTTGGCGACTACTACACCACGCTGTTGTTTGGCCTCTCAGTGCAGGCGCGCGACGGGGTGCCGAAGAAGCGGCTGCATGACCTGGTCACCGTGGCGATGCCTGCGCTCGACGGTTTCGTCTCACAGCCTTGAGTCTTGCTTCTGGCGCCTCGCGATTTCGACTGCAATTGGCTCGACAAGCTGCCCTGCCGCAAATTATCTATAAAACATGGCAAAGGGCACGGACGACACCATCGCGGTGCGCATCAGCAAGGTTCTGGCGGACCGCATCATCTCGGGCGCGATCGAGCCGGGGGCCAGGCTTCGGCAGGATCATATCGCCGAGGAATTCCAAACCAGCCATGTTCCCGTGCGCGAGGCCTTCCGGCGTCTGGAGGCGCAAGGGCTGGCCATCGGCGAGCCGCGGCGCGGCGTGCGCGTCGCGTCTTTCGATCTGGGCGAGGTCAAGGAGGTCGCCGAAATGCGCGCCGCCCTTGAGGTGCTGGCGCTGCGCCACGCCGCGCCGCACCTGACATCGGCCATTCTCGATCTCGCCGAGGAGGCGACCAAGGCCGGCGACAAGTCCCGCGATGTCAGGTCGTGGGAAGAGGCCAACCGCGCCTTCCACCGCTTGATCCTGGCGCCATGCGGCATGCCGCGCCTGCTCGCCACCATCGACGACCTGCACGCGGCAAGCGCCCGTTTCCTGTTCGCGGCATGGCGGTCGGAGTGGGAGACGCGCACCGATCAGGACCATCGCGCGATCCTCGCCGCCTTGCGGCAGGGAAACACCGAATCGGCGGCCGTCACACTGGGGCGGCACGTCCAATGGATTGGCCGCAAGCCGGTCAGGACGGCTTCCGGAACAACGCGCGAAGCCTTCGCCATCGTAGGTTAGACAGCCTCCGCCAAAGCGAGGGCTTGCAATCCCCAGGGAAGTGTGGATTCGATAATAGATCGGAAAGAGAAATTATCTATAATTTTCATCGATCGAAGGAATCCCAATGACAGACGTCGCATTCTCCCCCGGCAAGCCGTCGTTCAGTCCGCTCCGGCTCCAGGATCGTTCTCTTGCCTGGCAGGTTGGAGCCGTCGTGCTTGGCACCCTGTTCCTGGCGCTGGCGTCCTATATCGAGGTGCCGATGGTGCCGGTCCCGGTAAACATGCAGACCTTTGCCGTGACCCTGATCGGCGCGCTCTATGGCTGGCGGCTTGGCGCGCTCACCATCGTCGCCTGGCTGGTCGAGGGTGCGGTCGGCTTTCCGGTTCTGTCCGGAGGGGCAGCGGGTGCCGCGCATTTCGTCGGGCCGACGGGTGGCTATCTCTTCGCCTTCCCGCTTGTCGGCGCCTTGGTCGGCTGGCTAGCAGAACGCGGCTGGAACGGCAAAAGGGTGATGCTTGCCTTTGTCGCCATGCTGCTTGGCAACCTTGCCTGCCTTGTGCTGGGCACAGCATGGCTTGCCGTCATGATTGGAGCCGAACAGGCCGTTACCTTCGGCTTCCTGCCGTTCATCGTCGGCGGCTTGCTCAAGTCAGCGCTGGGTGCCGCGACCCTCATGGCCCTTCCCGGCGGCAAGGCCAAGCCGGCCAATCCGTGACGATCAAGCTGCGCGCCCATCATCTCCTTTGCCTGCTCACCTATGTGGGCAAGGGATACAGCCCCGCCTTCACCGCCAATTATGATCGCGTCGCGGAGCGCCTGAGCCGGGGCGAGGACATCCTCCTCGTTTCCGGCCCCGATGATGTCTGCGCTCCATTGCTCGACGAGACGGAACCTCACTGCCTCAACGAGAGCGTCGTCGAGCGGGACCGGCTCGCCGGGCTGGATGTAGAGGAATTGCTGGCGCGGCCAATCCGGGTCGGCACCCACCTCGATCTCGACACGGGGACCTTAGCCCGGATGCGGCAGGCGTTTTCGGCTGGCCTTGTACGCAAGGCCTGCGGCGGCTGCGAATGGAACGAACTGTGCAGCACGATAGCGGCCGGTGGATATAGCGACACGCTGGTGCAGCGGTCCGCCGCGCCAGCCGAGGTTTGATATTGGCCCCGAGCCTTAGCGGTCGAAGCCGAGCTCAGGGGTCGAATCTGCGATATCTTCGGCGCCGTGCAGGGCCAACACCGAAATTCAAGACCGGAAAACTGGTGCCTGTCGCCATGATTTGTTAATCGGGTGCCCGGATTGTGAATTCGAGGCGGATTGAAGCGCGACCCCAAAAAGGCCATGCTTTGCCTGGAAAGATCGAGTCTACGCCGATCCCGCTGATGCGGAGATGGCGCCTGGCTGAAAGGGATATGATGCGGCAAGGACGTGCGCGCTGGCTGACAAGGCTGGCAATTGTGACCGGCATGGCGATCTCGGCTTTGCCGGCCTATGCCAAGCAAACCACCGAACCGGTCAAGATCACGTCGTTTTCGGGCGCTTATCTGGCGGCCCGGATCGCCGAGGGCGACAACGACCTCGACAGCGCCATCGCCTACTACAAGCAAGCATTGGCCTTCGACCCGAGCGACACCGGCCTGCAGCAGAGCCTGATGCTGTCGCTGATCGCGCAAGGGCGCTTCGACGAATCCCTGGTCTATGCCGACAAGCTCAAGGAAGTGCCTGACGTCGAGCGTTTCTCGCGCTTGGCGCTCGCCGTCGATTGCTTCCACAAGAAGGATTTCACCAAGGCGCAGTACTGGCTCAAGCTGTCGCTGGAATCCGATCTCGACCGGTTGATCTCCGGCGTGATGTCCGGCTGGGCGCAGCAAGGCGCCGGCGAGCCTGCCGATGCGGTGGCGTCCATCGACAAGCTGCAGGGGCCGGATTGGTTCGGCCTGTTCAAGTCGTTCCACCGCGCCCTGATCGCTGATGCATCCGGCATGCCCGAAAAGGCCGAGGCGATCTATGCCGCGACCATGCAGGATACCGCCGCCGGCGGTGCCGCTCCCGAAACCTGGATGCGCAATGCCCAGGCCTACGCCTCGTTCCTGGTCCGCAAGGGCGACAAGACCAAGGCGCTGTCGGTGCTCGACCAGGCCGAGGCGTTTTCGCCGGGCAAGCTGGAAATCGTCGCCTTGCGCGACCGAATTGCAAAAGGCGACAAGATTGCGCCGCTGGTTGCCGGCCCATCCGATGGCGCCTCCGAAATCCTGCTCGACCTCGCCACCGCGCTCAACCGTGGCGGCGGCGAGCCGTTCGTGCGCCTCTATCTGCAATATGCGCTTGCTTTGAAGCCTGACAGCGACGCTGCCCTTGTGCAACTCGCCGCCGTGTCCGAGCAATTGAAGGACGGCGAAGGTGCCATCGCGCTCTATCGCCGGATTCCCGCCGCTTCGCCGCTGAAGGAGCTTTCGGACCTGCAACTCGGCCTCAATCTTGCCGATCTCGACCGTCACGAAGAAGCGATCACCCATCTGAAAGCCTTGGTCGACGCCCATCCCAATGACATGCGCGCCTATCTGGCGCTCGGCGGCGTCTATTCCGCGAAGGACGATTTCCGTTCGGCCGCCACTCTCTACGATAAGGCCGTCGAGGTGCTGAAGGCGCCGACCGCGGCCAACTGGAACATCTTCTACCAGCGCGGCATCGCTTATGAGCGTCTGAAGGAATGGCCCAAGGCCGAGCCGAACTTCCGCAAGGCGCTGGAACTGTTCCCCGACCAGCCGCAGGTGCTGAACTATCTCGGCTATTCCTGGGTCGACATGAACATGAACCTCAAGGAAGGCCTGGCGATGATTCAAAAGGCCGTCGACCTCAGGCCGAGCGACGGTTACATCGTCGATTCGCTGGGTTGGGCCTATTTCCGCCTCGGCAGGTTCGATGACGCGGTGCGCGAAATGGAACGCGCCGTGTCGCTGAAGCCGGAAGATCCGGTTCTCAACGATCACCTCGGCGATGCCTACTGGCGCGTCGGCCGCAAGCTGGAAGCCACCTTCCAGTGGAACCAGGCTCGCGACCTGAAGCCGGATCCCGATGTGCTGGCCAAATTGCAGCAGAAGCTGATGAAGGGCCTGCCGCCGATCGAGTCCAACACGGCGCAGGAAACCCCGAAGGTCAAGCCAGAGCCGGTGCCCGCCCCGAAGGGGTGACGTCAGCCATTTGAATTCAAGGCGAACGGGGCTCTTTTCGGAGTCCCGTTTTCGTTTGAACCGGATTCGGCCGGCTGCCTCAGAAGAGCTTGCGATAGACGACGAAGCCGGAGTGTTCGGCGACCTTGTCGTAAAGCTTCATCGCCGTGTGATTGGTCTCATGCGTCAGCCAGTATACCCGGCCTGAGCCGGCCGCCTGCGCGCGCTCGTAGACGCCCTCGATCAGCGCCCGTCCGATGCCTTTGCCACGCGAGGCCTGCGTGGTGAAAAGGTCCTGCAGATAGCAATTCGGCGCGATCGCCGTGGTGCTGCGATGGAAGAGATAGTGCACGAGGCCGAGAAGCTGTCCCTCGCCTTCGGCCACCAGCGCGTGGACCGGCTCATAGGCATCGAAGAAACGAGACCATGTCATCTGGGTGATCTCACCCGGCAGGGCCGTTTCGCCCGAGCGGCCATAAAATGCATTGTAGCCGTCCCACAGCGGCAGCCATTGCTCGAAATCCTGTCGCGCGACAGGGCGGATGACGATCGGGCTGGGCATGGCTGAAACCTGTTGTCGTTGCTGCACAGGCGAACAGAGCGCAGGCCCGAGAGATGGGCAATGGGCCAGCCCCTGCAAAGCTTTCAACATTGTCCACAATGTCGGGGTGACCGCATCGGCGTGCTTTGCTTGACGCTTTGCTGCCGGGTCTCTAGGACGTGCCGGCAAGCTAGCCTGTGCTGTCGAGGCCATCCGTGACAATTGAAATCCCCGCCCATATGCATCCCAGCCGCTCGTTCCAGGGGCTGATCCTGACCTTGCACAACTATTGGGCGGCCTATGGCTGCGTCATCCTGCAACCCTACGACATGGAAGTCGGCGCCGGCACCTTTCATCCGGCAACGACGCTGCGCGCGCTCGGCCCAAAACGCTGGAACGCTGCCTATGTCCAGCCTTCGCGTCGTCCCAAGGACGGGCGTTATGGCGAGAACCCGAACCGGCTGCAGCATTATTACCAGTACCAGGTGATCCTGAAGCCGAACCCGCCCAATTTACAGGAACTCTATCTCGGCTCGCTGGCGGCGATCGGCGTCGATCCGCTGCTGCACGACATCCGCTTCGTCGAGGACGATTGGGAAAGCCCGACGCTGGGCGCCTGGGGTCTCGGCTGGGAATGCTGGTGCGACGGCATGGAAGTCTCGCAGTTCACCTACTTCCAGCAGGTCTGCGGCATCGAATGCGCGCCGGTGGCCGGCGAACTCACCTACGGGCTGGAGCGACTGGCCATGTATGTGCAGGGCGTCGACAATGTCTACGACCTCAATTTCAACGGCCGCGAAGGCGCCGACAAGGTCACCTATGGCGATGTCTTCCTGCAGGCCGAGCAGGAATATTCGCGCCACAACTTCGAACACGCCAACACGGCGATGCTTCTGCGCCACTTCGAGGACGCCGAGGCCGAGTGCAAGGCGCTGCTCGACGCCGGCGCGCCGGCATCGAACGACAATCTGCCGATGCACCGCATGGTTTTCCCGGCCTACGACCAGTGCATCAAGGCCAGCCATGTCTTCAACCTGCTCGACGCACGCGGCGTGATTTCGGTCACCGAGCGGCAGAGCTACATCCTGCGGGTGCGCAATCTGGCCAAGGCCTGCGGCGAAGCGTTTTTGAAGACGCAGGCGGGTGGCTTGGCGGCCTGAGCTTCAGGCCCGCTTCATCATCTCGAGGGAAACGTTGATCGGCGGTACGGCCTGACCGCCGGCACCGTCGATCGTGCGCAATGCCTGTCGAACGCCCGGCATCGAGAAGGCACCGTGAGCCTGCGCCGTGAAGCAGGCGCCGAGCGCGAGGATCTGCAGAAGTCTGGATGCCGTTTTCATGGTCGTTGAGCCAATAGTTTCCTGCCTGAGCGTGGGTCGCTTCAGCGCTGCGTTCGGTTCATGGAAATCTTTGATCCAAGGACGGGTGGCGCGGTCTTGTCCCGACAGGGCGGCCAAAATTTCTGGAAACGGGCGCAAATCGGCGATCCCCGCGCGGAAAGGGTGACAGCGGCCAGCCGAGTTGCTATGCCCCCGCCCGGACCATTTTGCCGCGTGAGCCCCATCCATGCCTGACCTGCTTCTAGAACTCCGCTCGGAAGAGATTCCTGCCCGCATGCAGCGCAAGGCGGCGGGTGATCTCAGGAAGATGCTGACCGACGGCCTGGTCGAGGCGGGGCTGACCTATGAGGCGGCGCGCGAGTACTGGACGCCACGCCGGCTGACGCTCGATATCAGGGGCCTCACCGCGCGCTCGAAAGATATAAGCGAAGAGATCAAGGGGCCTTCGACATCGGCGCCTGAACAGGCGGTCCAGGGGTTCCTGCGCAAGGCCGGACTTTCCTCGATCGCCGAGGCCCATGTCCATTCCGATCCGAAGAAGGGCGATTTTTATGTCGCCCACATTTCGAGGCCGGGCAGGGCGGCGGAAGAGATCATCGCCGAACTGGTGCCGGGGATCATCCGCAATTTCCCGTGGCCGAAATCGATGCGCTGGGGGCCGGCCTCGGCCAAGCCCGGCTCGCTGCGCTGGGTACGGCCCCTGCAATCGATCCTGTGCACGTTCGGCCCGGAGACCGAGGAGCCTGTCGTGGTCGATTTCGAGATCGACGGTATCCGCTCCGGCAACACCACCTATGGCCACCGTTTTCATGCGCCTGACGCCATCACGGTACGCCGCTTCGACGACTATGTTTCCAAGCTGGAAGCGGCCAAGGTCGTGCTCGATGCTGATCGGCGCAAGGAGATCATCCTTGCCGATGCCCGCAATCTCGCCTTCGCCAACGGGCTTGACCTTGTCGAGGACGACGGGCTGCTGGAGGAGGTGTCCGGGCTGGTCGAATGGCCTGTCGTGCTGATGGGCGAGTTCGAGGAGGCATTCCTGGCCATTCCAGCCGAAGTGATCCGACTGACCATTCGCGCCAACCAGAAGTGCTTTGTGACGCGGCCGCAGGGTGTCGACGACGCGCTTTCCAACCGCTTCATCCTCACCGCCAATATCGAAGCCAGGGATGGCGGCAAGGAGATCGCCCACGGCAACGGCAAGGTGGTGCGCGCCCGCCTGTCCGACGCGCTTTATTTCTGGACGACCGACCAGGGCGATTTGCCTGACCTGGCTGAGCTCGAGGCATCGGCGGAAAAATTCGGGCTTGATCTCAAGAAGCCGCTCGACCAGCGCATGGCCCGCCTCGACCATCTCGGCGTGACTTTCCACGCCAAGCTCGGCACGCAGGGCGAACGGGTGGAGCGGATCAAGCGGTTGGCGGAAGAACTGGCGCCGATCGTGGCGCAGTCAATCTCCCCCCTTGAGGGGGAGATGGCCGGCAGGCCAGAGGGGGTCGCCGCGCGTGAAGCGCCGGCGTCCTCTGACCGCAATGGGGCGTCGCATCCGGTTGTGCCGACCCCCTCTGTCGCCTTCGGCGACATCTCCCCCTCGAGGGGGGAGATTACCGCGCTTGCCGCTCGCGCCGCGGTTCTCGCCAAGGCCGATCTCACCACCGAAGTCGTTGGCGAGTTCCCCGAACTGCAGGGTGCCATGGGCCGCAAATATGCGCTGCTGCAGGGCGAGCATCCATCTGTGGCCGCAGCCATCGAGGAACACTACAAGCCGCAAGGCCCGTCCGATCGCGTGCCGAGCGATCCGGTATCCGTTGCTGTGGCGCTTGCCGACAAGATCGACACGCTGGTCGGATTCTGGGCGATCGACGAAAAGCCGACCGGCTCGAAGGACCCGTATGCGCTGAGACGCGCGGCTCTGGGGGTGGTGAGGATAATTGTCGAGAACGGCATCAGGCTGACGCTTCGCACCGTGTTCGCGCTCAGTATGGCCCGATACGTGGTTGGCGATCATTTTCGGAAATTGGATCGGCAGACTGAGGCAGCTCAGCATTTGGCCGATCTTGGGGTAGGAGAGAAGACCGTTCGTGATTTGAACGAAATGGTTGAACGAGAACAGGCTCCAAGCCGGGCTGAACGTATTATCTCGGAAACCCAAGAGAGAGCTCTGCAAATAGCCGCTGACCTCCTCGCCTTCTTCCACGACCGCCTGAAAGTCTATCTCCGCGACAAGGGTTCTCGCCACGATCTGATCGATGCGGTCATCACGCCGCAATCCCACGACCTCCTGCAGATCGTGCGCAGGGTCGAGGCGCTGGGCTCCTTCCTCGACACGGAGGATGGCAAGAACCTGCTCGCCGGCACCAAGCGTGCGGCCAACATTCTGGCCGCCGAGGAGAAGAAGAAAACGGTGGTCGCCGAAACCGTTGAGTCGGCACTTTTGCGCGAGGATGCCGAGAAATCGCTGTTTGCGGCGGTGAATCAGGCTGAGAAGCAAGCCGGCGAAGCGATTCAAAACGATGACTTTTCCGGCGCCCTGCTGGCGCTTAGCGTGTTGCGCGAGCCGGTTGATTCATTCTTTGAGCATGTTCTTGTAAACGATGAGGATCAGGCGGTGCGTGCCAACCGCCTCGCGCTGCTCGCCCGCATCCGCGCGGCCACCGGTCAGGTCGCGGATTTCTCCAGGATCGCAGGTTAAGGCGAAGAAAATATTCTCTGCTACCGGCCGCTCAAGCCGGCTTACAGTCATATGGCGATGATCTCTCCGTGGCAAAAGGAACATGTTCCCCAACCCCACGGAGGCTTCCATGAATTCCGATCACGAAATCGAAGTGACAGAAGAAACTCCCGCCGAGGCGCTTGAATCCGCTTCCGAAACCATTCTCGATCATGCCGCCGCCGCAGCGGTCGAAGCCGCTGACCTGTCTGATGACGACGAAGATGAAGACGAAGAAGACGAGGACGACGCCGAGGACAGCGTGAAGGCTGACGGCGACGAGTCCGAAGAAGATGACGACAAGGAAGAAGCGGCCTGATTTTTTTCGGCCGCCGAGTCTATCGATGGCAAGGCGGCGCTGAGGCGCCGCCTTTTCCTATCAGCCGTCCCCGAAGCCGACGGTCAGCCGTCCCTGGCGACGGTCAGTTCTCGAGAATGCTGACGCGCACGCTGTTTTCGTAGACATCGACCTGGATCAGCGGTTCGCCATTGACGATGGCGCGCTTGGTCGAGGAACTCATCGCGCCGCCGCGTTCCAGCATGCGCTGCAGGTCGGCGCGCTGGCCGTTGGTCCTGAACCAGCCATCAGCCTCGTCGTCGCTGTCACGGCGGTGGAATTTGTGCCAGTTGGCGCGGTCCTGCCGCACCATCTGCGCGGCATTGTCCAGCGCATAGCCGTCACTCGCCTGATGGTCGCGATCGGAAATGCGCGCGACATAAGATCCCAGCATGTCGTCGGCATGAGCCGCGACGACGCCAAGCAACGACGCCAGCAGAAGGCCTGCCCCGGTTACGATTCCAGATTTTCTCATGATCACCCCCCTTTACCCCTAGCGATGAAATCCCGTCTGCCAGAATACCTAGAACGGGGCTTGCCTGGCAATGGTGCGCCGGGCGCCAGACCACCGTCAAGTCACGCCATCGATGTCGGCTGTCTTTGAGCCGGGGCTATTTGGTGTAGCCGTTGGGAGGCATGCGCTGCCCTGCTGCCGGCGCCG
>NZ_RZTC01000076.1:27823-31649 GCF_004023165.1 Mesorhizobium sp. M7A.F.Ca.MR.176.00.0.0
ACGTTCCCTGAGGGGGCTGCGGAGGCGGTGGCCGTTGCCGGCGCTGCACCAGCGGCCGGCGCGGCACCGGTCGCTGGTGCAGCGGTTGGCGCCGGTGCAGGGAAATCGGGACCGGTAACGCCGCCACGAATGACCATCGGGCCTGGCTGGAAGCCGTGTCCGGTCGCGGGCTTGTCCGGGATCGCCGCCACTTTTTCATCGGCGACGTCGGGCGGCGTTTCCCCTATTGCCACCACCGATCGCGCATCGCTGGCTTTGACTGCATCGGCGGTTCTAGGCTGGTTGGGAGCGCCGATCCTGACGATCGATGGTGTGGAGGATGGCGCGCCTGGAAAAACCAGGGATGACGCCTGGGCTTCGCCGGCCGCAACAGCAAGAATGATACCCAGCAGGATACGCGCAGGCACTGATGTCGCTCCCCTTTGCCCAGAAGCTCTTCGATAGCAGGCCGGAATTGATGCCGGCTTTCGTGGAAACATAGCATTTTAGGGATTGATAAATCGCCAATGCTCCTGCTCGCCAACAATCGGTTACCCAACAGCCGACTTGCCCAACGGCCGCCATCGTACTACGCACCCCGCATCTGTGAGGTGACGAGAGTGGCTGAAATACTTGGCTCGGGCGAGGCGCTGGAGCGGGCGCTGGCGCTGCTCATGGAAGGCGATGTCGTCGCCATCCCGACGGAAACCGTCTACGGGCTGGCCGGCGACGCCACCAACGGCATCGGCGTGGCGCGCATCTTCGAAGCCAAGGGGCGCCCGCGCTTCAATCCGCTGATCGCCCATGTCGCGGATATGGCGATGGCAGAGCGCCTCGCGTTGTTCGATCCGCTGTCCAGGAAACTGGCGCTGGCATTCTGGCCAGGTCCGCTGACGCTGGTGCTGCCGCAACGGCCCGGCAACGGCATCCATCCGCTGGTCACCGCCGGGCTCGATACGATTGCCTTGCGCATGCCGAGGGGCTTTGGCGGCGAGCTGATCGCCAGGCTCGGCCGCCCGCTTGCAGCGCCCAGCGCCAATTCATCCGGCAAAATCAGCGCAACGACCGCGCAAGCGGTAGCGGCGGATCTCGGCACGCGCATAAAGCTGGTGGTCGATGGCGGCGCGACGCCGATCGGGCTGGAATCGACCATTGTCAAGGCCGAAGGGGACAGAATGCGGCTGCTGAGGCCCGGCGGCATCGCCGCCGAGGAGATCGAGGCGGCCATCGGCATGGAATTGTTGCGCGGCGGTGCCGCCGGCGTCGAGGCGCCGGGCATGCTCGCCTCGCACTACGCGCCGGGTGCCGCGATGCGGCTCAATGCCGGCGCGGTCGGCGAGGGCGAGGCTTTGCTCGGCTTCGGCGGTCAGAGGGCACAAGGCTGGCGCCGCGCCGAAGCCTTCCTCAATTTGTCCGAAACCGGGGACCTGCGCGAAGCGGCGAGCAATCTGTTCGCCTATATGCAGGAACTCGACCGCAGCGGCGCGCGGACCATCGCCGTCGAGCGTATTCCCTTCGACGGGCTCGGTGAAGCCATCAACGATCGGCTGTCGCGTGCCGCCGCCCCTCGTGACATCACGCAGCCCACACCATAGTTTTCCCCCATGACCGAAATCATAGAGACACTCGATTCCGCTCTCATCGATCGCTT
Organism: Mesorhizobium sp. M7A.F.Ca.MR.176.00.0.0; assembly: GCF_004023165.1. Classification (NCBI taxonomy): domain Bacteria; kingdom Pseudomonadati; phylum Pseudomonadota; class Alphaproteobacteria; order Hyphomicrobiales; family Phyllobacteriaceae; genus Mesorhizobium; species Mesorhizobium sp. M7A.F.Ca.MR.176.00.0.0. The sequence continues at coordinate 29,454 of NZ_RZTC01000076.1, forward strand.
CGCGGCGATCGTTGGCGACAAATATGCGCTCCGCGACGAGCGCGATATCGCGCCTTACCTCATTGAGCGGCGCGGGCTCTGGCACGGCGCGACATCGCTGGTGCTGCGCCCGGGCAGTGTCGACGAAGTCAGCCGGATCATGCGGCTGGCGACGGAGACGGGAACGCCGATCGTGCCGCAAAGCGGCAACACCGGGCTGGTCGGCGCGCAGGTGCCGGACAGGTCCGGGCGCGAAATCGTCCTGTCGCTGTCGCGGCTCAACCGCATCCGCGAGATCGACGTCCTGTCCAACACCGTGACGGTCGAGGCCGGCGTCATCCTGCAGACGCTGCAGGAGGCAGCCGACGCCGCCGACCGGCTGTTCCCGCTGTCGCTGGCCGCGCAGGGCTCCTGCCAGATCGGCGGCAATCTTTCCTCCAATGCCGGCGGCACCGGCGTGCTTGCCTATGGCAATGCGCGCGAACTCTGTCTCGGTGTCGAGGTGGTGCTGCCGACCGGCGAGGTGTTCGACGATCTGCGCAAGCTGAAGAAGGACAACACCGGCTACGATCTGAAAAACCTGTTCGTCGGTGCCGAAGGCACGCTCGGCGTCATCACCGCCGCCGTGCTCAAGCTGTTCCCGAAGCCGAAGGGGCGCGAAGTCGCCTTCGCCGGCCTGTCGTCGCCCGAGGCCGCACTTTCGCTGTTCAGCCTGGCCATGGACCGTGCCGGGGCAGCACTCACCGCTTTCGAACTGATCGGCAGACGGCCATATGATTTCACGCTGGCGCATGCCCAGGGCGTGGTGCGGCCGCTGATCGAGGACTGGCCGTGGTATGTGCTGATGCAGATTTCATCAGGCCGTTCGTCGGAGGATTCGCGGGCGTTGATCGAGGACGTGCTCTCGGCCGGCCTTGAACAGGAATTCGTCGGCGACGCCGTCATTGCGGCGAGCCTCGGGCAGGGGGATGCCTTCTGGAATTTCCGCGAGCTGCTGCCCGAGGCGCAGAAGCCGGAAGGCGCCTCGATTAAGCACGACATTTCGGTGCCTATTGCATCGATCCCGCGCTTCATCGAAGAAGCCGCCGGCGCCGTGGCGTCGGTAAGTGCAGGCGCCCGCGTGGTCTGCTTCGGTCATATGGGCGACGGCAATCTCCACTACAACATTTCGCGGCCCGTCGACGGCGATGATGAGGCGTTCCTCGCTCTCTATCACCCCATGAACAAGGCGGTGCACGATGTGGTGCGCAGCCTGCACGGTTCGATCTCGGCCGAGCATGGCATCGGCCAGTTGAAGCGCGACGAACTGATCGCCACCGCGCCGCCAATGGCGATCGATCTGATGCGAAGGGTGAAGGCCGCTTTCGACCCGGCCGGCATCATGAATCCGGGTAAGGTTATCTGAACCTTTCGACAAGTTGCGGCTGGTGGGATTCCGATAACCATCCCTGAGATCAGCAAAATTTAACCGACTTTCTTAAGCGGGGCGGTAAGGAGCCCGCGCTACTGTCTCAATACAAACGAGGCTGGAAAAACCGGCCCGGAGAGAACCGGACACCGGCTCTCAGGAGACAGACAGGAAGGCCACTCTATGAACACCGGACTGAAGCCAGTCTGGGCGGGACGCAACATGCGTCTCGACCCATTTCGCCTGCCGCAAGTGGTGAGCTACGCGACTCGCGACGACTACGGCGATGTAACCTTCACCATCGACCAGCGCGGCGCCGTGATCCGCCGCTTGCTCGAGATGAGCGGCCTGCCCGCGATCATCGTTCTGCCCTCCAATGCGTTCCGCGGCGTTGCCGCCCGCGCCATGGAAGACCCGGACGGCAATGTCACGGTGACCCTGGAACTCCTGCACAACGACCCGATGCTGTCGGTGCCGCTGCTGGTGGCCGACGATCTCGACGATGTCGCCGCCGACTGGCGCGCCTGGGCCGACGCTTACCGTCTGCCGATGCTGCTGATCGAATCGGACGGTGTTGCCCGCACCCTGGAAGAATCGCTCGGCGCCGCCATCAAGACGCTGCCGCCGCAGGATCGGCGCAAGGGGCGGATTTCGAACACGCGCCGCCCGCGTTTCCTCGCTCGCCGCAGGGCCGGCGCCCTCGGTCTCAGGCTGGTCATCGACGGCCAGGAGATTATTTCGAGGGATTAGCCTTCTTCTCCCCGTCACTATACGGGGAGAAGTGCCCGGCAGGGCGATGAGGGGCAGCG
>NZ_RZTC01000077.1:0-8361 GCF_004023165.1 Mesorhizobium sp. M7A.F.Ca.MR.176.00.0.0
GCACAGCACGAACCGCCGCGATCGCCGGCGAAGCGTCCGGCTTCGAGCGGGTGCGGTGGAAATCGTCCGCCTTTTCGCCGCAGCCGCGCAGGATGCCAAGAATCGTGGCGCCGCGCGCGAGTGCGGTTTCCAGTGATTCCAGCACCAGCGCGCCCGAACCCTCGGCGAGGACAAAGCCGTCGCGGTCCTTGGAGAAAGGTTTTGACGCCTTTTCGGGAATGTCGTTGTGGGTCGACAGCGCTGACAGCAGCGAAAAGCGGATCAGCGCCTCGGCGGTCGCCGAACCGTCGGCGCCGATCGACAGCGCGCGGTCGCATTCGCCGCGGCGGATCGCCTCGACGCCGAGCTGGATGGCGGTGGCGCCGGAAGCGCAGGCGGTCGACAGCGTGATCGGCAGCCCGCGGGTGCCGAAACGGTCGGCAAGCCGGCCGGCGATCGAGCCGAACTGCGTGGTCTCGAAAAAGTCGAGTTCTTTCAATCCGCGCGCCACCCGCAGCAGCCGTTCTCCGCCGGAGTCCAAATCATTGGAATTGTAGAGTGCGAAGCGGTCGTGCCAGTCGAGTTCGACCGGCGGTGAAGCGAGGAAGAGAGGACCACCAAAATTACCGGAATCGAGGCCGGACTCGGCCACGGCCTCACGCGCGGCGGTTTCCGCCAGTTCATAGGTGAGGTGGCTGGAGCCCTTCGAGCTCGACGGCAGGAAGTCGACCATACCGGAGATGCGGGTGTTGAGATGATCGACCGGAAAACGGGTAATCGGGTGGATGCCCGACTTGCCCGAGGTCAGCGCCGCCCAATTATCGGCCTTGCCGACGCCAAGCGAGGTCACCACGCCGATGCCGGTGACGGCAACGATCGGCCTGCCCATATGATCGTTCAGATTGGCCATGCGGTAGCCCTCGATCGTTTATCGTTGCGGCATGGATCGTGGACCACCGCATCAGGCGGCGTTGACGAGCGCCATGCCTTCGAATTGGTGATAGCCGATCGCCGTTGCAAGGACGGTTGCGGGAACCCCTTCGAACGGCTTCTCGGCTGCGGCATCAAAAACAGGGTAGGCGGCCTTGCGATCGACGGCCAGCGCCGCCAGTGCCACAGCGAAGGGAAACTGTGCTTCCTTCATGTGTCCGGTCAGCGTCGAGAAACCGCGCGCGGCAATCGCCGGATTGGCATCGAGCGCGGCTTTCTCGGCGATGGTTGCCGTATGGGCGCCCGACGCGCCCGACATGGCCAGCAATTTGCCGTTCGGCATTGCAGCCTGCTTGAGCAGGGCGGCGATCTGGGCGTCGAGTTCTCCCCGTGGGCGCCTGGCGCGGCCGGAGACGACCGGCCCAAGCTCGGCATAGATCTTGCGGCCGCGGCTCATCGCGTGTTCGCGCTGCTCCAGCACCAGGAAGGCACCGCCGGATCCAGTCACGACGCCGCCGCCCTCAGCGCCCTGTCTTTGCCAGACCGGCCTCCACGGGCCGCGATGCAAATAGCCGGCGAGTTCATAGCCGAGCAGCATGTCGGAATGTTCGGTCTGGAAGGCGCCGCCGACCAGGATGTGCGTCGACTGGCCGGAGCGGATGCGCGCGGCTGCTGTCTCGACGGCGGCGACGCCGGCACCTTCCTCGCCCATGAAGGTTCTGGATGAGCCGGTCACCTTGTGGACGATGGAGATGTTGCCGGCGAGCAGATTGGAAAGCTGCGCCAGGAACAGTGTCGGCCGCAATTCGGTGGTCAATTTCTCGTTGATCAGCACATCGCGGTCGTTGCGGCTTTCCGAAGCGGCGAGAATGGCGGCATCGACCGCCTCGTCGCGTTCGCCGCCGCCCGCGGCCACGACCATGTCCATGGTCGTGCAGAGTTCGTCATTGCCCTTGATGCCGGCGTCGTCCAGCGCCAGGCCTGCGGCATAGGTGCCGAGCCTCTGCCAGGTTTCCATCTGGCGCTGATCGCCACGTTTGGCGATCTGCAGGTTCCAGTCGATCTCCGGCAATGGATGAACGGTATAGGGTGCAAAGCGCGCCGCTTCGAGCACCGGTTCCAGCCCCGGCTGCACGAGCTTCTGCCAATGGGCGTCCGGACCTTCCCCCAGCGAGGAGACAAGGCCGATACCTGATATGACGACGTCGCGGGGGCTGCTCATGTGCGGCTTTGTGGGTCAGGCGGCAGAGCGCGTCAAGATCGAACGCTCAACCGATGTCAGGCGGTCTTGGCGGCAACCAGCGCGTCGATCTTGGCGCACAGGTTCTTCATGACGAAGTAATCGTCGGTCGAAGCCTTGCCGTCATTGACCTCCTGGGTCCACTTTTCCAGTGGCACCTTGATGCCGAATTCCTTGTCGATGGCAAAGACGATGTCGAGGAAATCGAGGCTGTCGATGCCGAGATCGTCGATCGTGTGGCTCTCGGGCGTAATCGTGTCGATATCGATCTCGCTGGTGTCGGCAATGATCTTGGCGACTTTGTCGAACGTGGTGGACAAGGGCTTTTCCTTCGGTTGCGGGCGGAATCTGTCCGCATCTTGTTTGGGCGCTGTCTAATCGGTTTTTCCCGGCAGGAAAAGGCCTGATGCGCCGGGCGCAGATGGGTAGGGCATCCAGGAAACGCAAGAAGGGCCGCCGGTTTACCCGGCGGCCCTTCTGTTGACGTCACGTCAGCCTTTGTTTCGATGCAGGTCGTTTTTCCAAAACCGGAACCACTTTGGGCGACATGCATCAGCTGTCGCGGAGCTTGACCAGATCGTTCAGCAGCCCGCCGGTTCCGTTGTGGACGGTCAGCCGCTCGACCTTGCCGGCGATGGTTTCCAGAGCCTCGAGCTCCTTCAACCGCAGCATCACCGGGTTTTCCGCCATCACCCTGGCCGTGTTGAGGAGGGAACGCGTCGCGTTCGTCTCCTCGCGGCGACGGATGATGTTGGCCTCGGCCTGCTTTTCGGCCGACACCACCTGGTTGAGGATCTCGCGCATCTCGCCCGGCAGGATGACATCCTTGAGCGCGATATCGCTGACCTCCACCCCGATCTCGGCCATATCGGCGCGGACCTTGCCAGCGGCCTCCTCGTCGATCGTCACCTTCTTTTCAAGGATCTGATCGAGTGTCAGCGCGCCAAGGGTCTTGCGGAAGGCGTACTGCAGGGCGCGGTAAAGGGCTTCGGAGAAGTCCTTCACCATGCTCACCGCCTTGACAGGATCGACGACCCGGTATTCGGCCGCGATGTTGACGCGGATCGTCACGCGATCCTTGGTCAGCACTTCCTGCCCGGCAACGTCGAGCGACTGGCGCTTGAGGTCGACGACCTTGATCTGCACCATGCGTCCGACGTTCCAGAAGCCATGCACGCCCGCCGTCAGCGTCCTGACCAGAACACCGTCGATGAACAGCAGTCCGGCCTGACCGTCGACGACCGGATGGACGGCCATCAATTCCGCCTTCCGGGCCTGGCCGAGCCGGCGCATGACCGCCGCATCGATGGCGAGATCGGCTGCTGTGTCGATCAGCGTCACCTTCCACGGGCCGGCATCCGTCCACAGCACCAGCTTGCGGTCCGGCGCCAGCACGGCGTGCAGATTGCCGTCACGCTCGATGATGGCGACATCCGTGTGCCCGGTGCGAACGACGGTGAAATGACACGCGGCTACATCCGGGAGCTTGTCGAACAACGCCTTCTCGTATGCCGAAACGAATTCCGGGTTCTTCAGATCGTGCCGGGACACTTCGAGGCTGCCGCGCCGGTTGGCGAGCCAGTGCTCGCCCGGCAGCAGGACAGTCTTGATTTCCCCCTTGTGGAGGGTGAGGGCACGTTCGTTTTCCTTTACGAGGACGCGCTCGCGCCCAAGAACCTTGTGGAGAATTGTCATTGTCTTACTCCTGTCGGGCATGGCCCCATGCGAGGCGTCAAGTCATGCGTCGATAGTTCCTTTCGTTTCTCGTTTCACGTCGTCTCTTGCGTCATAGCCCGGGCACGAATGATCCGGGGACTGGTGGCATCAATCCGTGGCGGGCCTTCGGGAGCGGATCGCGGGGCAGTGAAGCGGGCGCCGGAGGCCTTGGCCTCCCTTGCCGGCGACGCTGCGCCTTGATCGTCACCGCGGGCCTGGCCGCGAGCCGATGGCGAAAGACGCTTGGGATGATCCGCGCCCGAGGGCTTGGGCCATCCGTCCAGTCTTTCGCATTCCAGTCCCGGACCGTTTTTCGGATGGCTTTTCAGGCCAATGGAGAAGGAATCGAACCTTCGACAGTCAGATTAACAATCTGATGCTCTAACCAAACTGAGCTATCCGTGGTGCAGATGAAGGGAATTGAACCCCCGACCTCCGGACCCAAATCCGGCGCTCTCCCGCTGAGCTACATCCGCGATCCCAATCCCCAAAGCAGCGCCGTATACAGGGCGGCAAAACCGCCTGCACGGGCGGAGGCGAAAGCTCCAACCGTTGTGCTCACTTCGGTTCTCGTGACCGGGAGCGCGCCTATAGCCCCTGCGACGGGTTGTCGCAAGCGGCATTGTCGTGGCGGATTTGCGGCTTCTTGCGGCGGTGGCATTTAGGCAACACCGCTTTCGACGTCAGCGATCGCGCGCAGGGCGCTCAGAAGGTGACGCGGCCGAGCACGCGCAGGCCATCGCCCTGCGGCTCCACGACCACGGCCTCGCCTTCGCGCGGTGAGATGCCGGTCAGCGCCACGATGTCTTCCAGATGGGTTACCATGACCAGATTGTCGGAGCCGGAATAGGCGCGGATTTCTTTCAGGATCGCCGCGATCTGCGCGGCTTTCTGCGCCTCGTCGCCCTTCAGGAGATCGAGCGGAGCAAACAGCTCCGGCTCGGCCTCGAAGGCGATGCGGGCAGTGTCGAGGCAGCGGCAATAGCGGCTGGACAGCACGCGCTCGATCGGTGCCGCACGGGCGGCAAACAGAGCGCCGATCTTGCTCGCCTGTTGCTTGCCACGCGCCGACAGGTTCATCTGGGTGGCACAACTGTCGATGTCGAAATTGGCCGGGTCGGTGGTGCCGGTGACCATGGCATGGCGCAGCAGCACGACATGTCCGCCATCGCGCAGCAGCGCCCAGCCTGCATCCGTGGCGTGGGCCACGCCGGGAATAAGAAACAGGAACAACGCCAAGGCGAATCGAATCATCCGCTATCCTTCTCCGGTTCCCGGCAATGGGTTCCGGTGACGGGACATATAGGGACGGTAAAGCCAGCCGAAAGACAAGGCGCGGTCGGCGGGATGCGTAGACCTACTTCTTCGCCATCTGCTTCTTCACCAGATCGATCTTCTGGTCGGTGAGCGGGATGGGGATCGTGTAGCCGGCTTCGGTAAAGCCCTGCTTGGCGTTCTCGAAGAATTCGATCGCCTTTTGATATTCGGCCTTGCCCCCGCCATAGCTGGCCCGATTCCAGCTGACGTCACCGAGATTGTTCTGCGAGAAGGCCCACTGCATGGGCAGGCTTTCCCTGGTGAATACCTTCAGCGTGGCCGCGAAGGCGGCCTCGGCATCACCGAGATATTTGTCGGTGCGTTCGAGATTGCCGAGGTTGAGCAGGCTCATGCCGATGCCGTTCTGGGCGTTGGCCCAGTCGGTTGGCGCGGCGTCGATGGTCAGCACTTCGAGTGCTGCCCGCCGTGCGGCGATTGAATCCTGCAGGGTCTTGGGATTGGCATCGCTCATGCTCAGCCAATGCAGCGTCGAGCCGAGGCCGGCCTGGGCCAGCGCCCATTGGCGCGGGTTCGTCTCGCGCTTGTATTCGCGCAACGCATCGCGGTAGGCGGCAATGGCTTCACCATAATGTTCCGGCTTGTCGGTCACGCCGCCCAGAAGCTGCAGCGTGTTGCCGAGATTGTAGTGGCTCATTGCCCAATCGCGAGGGAACTTCCGTCTGACATAGACCTGCCGGGCCGCCCGGAACGCCGCCGCCGACTGCTCCAGCTTGGCCGCGTCGCGAGTGCGCTGGCCAAGCGTCTGATAGATCGAACCGAGATTGTTCTGCGCCGACGCCCAGTCCATCGGGAAACGCTGCCGGGTAAACACCGTCAGCGCATCGTCATAGGCCGCAGCTGCCTCTTCGAGCGCGCCGGTGCCCATATCGAAGCGGGCGACACCGCTCAGCGCGTTGCCGAGGTTGAGCCGGCTGGTTGCCCACGAAACCGGGAAGGTCTCACGGGTTCGCACCTCGAGCGCGGCCCGGAACGCGTCGGCCGCCTCGTTTATCTTCGCCTTGTTGTTGAGCTGAATGCCGAGCGACACCAGCGTGTTGCCGAGATTGTTCTCGACCATCGCCCATTCAACCGGCGCCTTTTTGCGCGTGTATTCCTCAAGTGCCAGCCGGTAGGCGGCCTCGGCTTGCGCCAGATGTTCGCCGGCGGCCTCGCGCTCGGAAAGCGCATAGAGCGCCAGGCCGAGATTGTTCTGCGAAGCGGCCCAGTCGAGCGGCACTTTTTCGCGCGGGCGTTTTTGGAGCGTCGCGCGCATCGCCGCCACCGCCTCGTTCAGGCGCTTCGGGTCGCTCTCGCGTTCGCCGATCTTCAAGAGCACATTGGCCAGATTGTTCTGCGCGGCGGCCCAGTTGAGATCGTCCTTCTCGCGCTCGAACACGACAAGGGAAGCGCGAAAGATCTGTGCGGCCTCTCCAAGGCGCGCGGTCTCCGTCTCGCGCTCGCCGATGGTCTGCAGCACCACCGCCATGTTGTTGCGGGTGATCGCCCAGTCGCGATTTTGTTCGCCATTGGGGATGAAGTTCAGGATGGTGCGGTAGGCTTCGATGGCGTGCTTTAGCGCATCGAGGTCGCCGGTGGCGTAGCCGTAGGCGTTCAACGCCTCGGCTTCCTGGTTCTTGTAGTTCCAGCGCAGCTTGTCGTCCCATTTTTCGGCCAGCGAAAACGCCTTCGCGTAGTCGCCGGCGGCGGATTTGTAGTCGAAGACCAGCCCCGAGGCATCGGCGCGCCTAGCATAGATCGCGGCGTCGGCAAGGCGCTTCTGCTTGACGAGATCCTCGGCCTCATCGACTGCATCGCTGGTCTGCTCGACCCGGCCCACCGCATCGTCGAGGAATTTGCGCGCCGTCACGATGGCGCCCTGGCCGATCGCCTTGTCGGCGGAGGCGACGAGGCGTTTGATCTCTGGATCGTCGGTGCGCAAAGCGGCGCGCTCGGACATCATCTTCTTCAGGCGCTCGGCCTGGGCGTCGAGCACCTTTTGCAGGTCGGTCGGGTCTTCGGGGATATTTTCCGTGCCGAGCGCCTTCAGCACGCCATAGAGCGCGTCGAGCGGCACGCCTTCCTGCAGCGAAGCCAGTTCCACCTGCGCCCGTTTCGGGTCGGGCAGGTCGGAAATCGTCAGAAGGAGCTGGCGCCTTTCGCCTGTGATCAGCCCGTCGTCGCCGGTCGGCTCCACTGGTGCGACGCCGAAATAGAGCAGCCGGCGCAGGCTTTCGTTGACCCAGGGGCGCTGTTTTGCTTTTGTGTCGAGATAGACCTCCTCGGTCACCATGCGCATGACCGAGCCGAATTCGGTGCCCTTCATCGCCGCGAGGTGGCGCAGCAGGGCGGACGCGTAAGGGCTGTTTTCGCCGGCGGCGCCATCAAGTGCAGGATGACCCGGTTCTGCGGCAAAGCCGACCACTGTACCCAGGCTCGCGTCGGCCGCCGGTGCATTGCCGAGCGCCTTGGCGCCGCGCACCGGCTCCAACCCGCCGGCGCCTATGGGCGAGGCGGAAGCGGTCGGTGAGCGCCGTACCATGGCATCCGCGGGGAATGGATTGGTGCGGCAGGCGTCGAGCAGCATGATCGTCACCGGCACTGTCTTTTTCAATGCCTCCATGACGGCCGATATCGGCACAAGGCTGGTGCCGGCATCCTTCAGCGACGGGACGTCGGCATCGACCGGAACCAGATAGTTTTCGCCGCCGGCCTCGATGCCATGACCGGAGTAGTAGATGAAGGCGACATCGGCGCCGTCGGCATCTTCGGTGAACCGCTCCAGGTCGCGCTTCAGCTTGGTGGCGTCACGGTCGGTGACGCTGCGGGCGTCGAAGCCAAGGTCGGTCAGCATCTTGGCCATGTCGCGGGCGTCGTTGGCGGGGTTGGGCAGGGCGGCGATGTGCAGGTAATTCGACTGGCCGATGATCAGCGCCACGCCCTTAAGGCTTTTCGTCTCGGCAACTGCAAGCGCGGTCGCGGCAAGGCAAAGCAGTGCGGCGACGATAGCCGTCAGCCATGCCCGCCACAAACGACTAAGGTTCGAGAGTCCGACAAAAGCCATTTGTCGTTCGTGTCCGCCCTGATGATCCAAACCCTCTATAACGCTGCCAGCCGACGATGATCAAATTCAGGCGCGATTGCGTCGCGGTCGTGGCTCGCCTATCACGGGAAATTCGCCC
>NZ_RZTC01000077.1:8371-31083 GCF_004023165.1 Mesorhizobium sp. M7A.F.Ca.MR.176.00.0.0
CCGCTCACCGAAACCGTCCTTTTCGTCTTCAGCCTTGTCGCGCTCGGCTATCTCGCCGGGTTTACCGGCTATTTGAAGCCAGCGAGCGGCGAGGGGATAGCCGATTTCGCGATCAGCGTGGCGATGCCGCTGCTGTTGTTCCAGACCATGGTGAATGCCGATTTCCACGGCGTGGCGCCCTGGTCGCTGTGGGGCGCCTATTTCGCGGCCGTGGCGATCACCTGGGCCGCCGGCCATCTCGTCACCACGCGGGTGTTCGGGCGCGACGCACGCGCCGGCGTTGTCGGCGGCGTATCGTCGGCCTACTCCAACGTTGTCCTGCTCGGTGCTCCCTTTATTCTCGGCATATTCGGCCCGAGCGGCTTTGAAGTGCTGTCGCTGCTGGTCTCCGTGCATCTGCCGATCATGATGATGGCTTCCATCGTGCTCTTCGAGATGTTTGGCCGGAGCGGTAGCGAGCACGTGCATCCCCTGCGTGTCGTCAGAAGCTTTCTGAAACGGCTGTTTCTCAATCCGCTGATCATCGGCATTCTGGCCGGGCTTGCCTGGCGCATGACCGGGGCGCCATTGCCCGACCTTGCAATGCGTCTGGTCGATGCGCTGGCCGACACGGCAGGACCGGTGGCGCTGTTTGCCATGGGTCTCAGCCTGCGCCGCTTCGGCATATCAGGCAATGTCCGCCCGGCGCTGGCGCTTTCGGCGTTGAAGCTGTTCCTGATGCCGGCACTGGTTCTCGCCTTCGTCTGGCTGCTTGCGTTGCCGCCGTTGACGGCCAAGGTGGCGGTGGTGGTTGCGGCGCTGCCATCCGGCATCAATTCTTATCTCATCGCCGTTCAGTTCAACACCGGCCAGGCGCTGGCGTCGAACCAGATGACCATCGCAACGGCCTGTGCAGCCATCACCACGGCTTTCTGGCTGACTGTCGTCTTGCACGTTTTCGGGTAAGGCATCGGGGTAAGCACGTCGCCTGCTCTCGTCTCGCTGTGGCCCAAGCCCTATATGCCATCTTGCGATTGCTTGCGGGCCTTGCCCTCGGTAAAGAGCAGTGGCTCCGGCGTGCCGGCTTCAGTCCATGGCGCACGCTCACCGAAGATTTCACAGACCGGCCCGTCAGGGCGCTGAACGGAGGATAGACCATGCTTCAGAAAACCAGCCATTTCATGCGGCAGGCCAATCTCATCAACGGCGAATGGGTGCAAGCCGACAGCGGCCAGACAGTCGACGTCAACAATCCGGCCACCGGCCTCAAGATCGGCACCGTGCCGAAGTCGGGCAAGGCCGAGACCCGCCGCGCCATCGAAGCCGCCGCCGCCGCTTTCAAGACATGGCGCAAGACCACCGCCCTCGAGCGCTCGAAGCTGCTGCGCAAGCTGCATGACGCGATGATGGACAATCAGGACGTGCTGGCCGAACTGCTGACCATCGAGCAGGGCAAGTCGCTGTTCGAATCGAAGGGCGAGATTGGCTCCGCCGCGGCCTACATATTGTGGTTCGCCGAGGAAGGCCGCCGCACCTATGGCGATGTCGTGCCCTCACCATGGGCGGACCGCCGCATCCTGGTGACCAAGGAGCCGGTCGGCGTCATTGCCGCCATCACGCCATGGAATTTCCCGTCCTCGATGCTGGCTCGCAAACTCGGCCCGGCGCTCGCCGCCGGCTGCACCGCGGTGGTCAAGCCGGCGTCGCAGACGCCGTATTCGGGTCTCGCCTGGGGTGCGCTCGCCGAGGAAGTCGGCTTCCCCAAGGGCGTCGTCAACATCCTGACCGGTTCGGCAAGCGAGATCGGTGACGAAATCTGCGCCAATCCGCTGGTGTCGAAGATCACCTTCACCGGATCGACCGAAGTCGGCAAGCTTCTCATCCAGAAGTCGTCGGTCACCGTCAAGAAGGTATCGATGGAGCTCGGCGGCAACGCGCCGTTCATCGTTTTCGACGACGCCGACCTCGAGCGTGCGGTGGCCGGTGCGATCACCGCCAAGTATCGCAATTCCGGCCAGACCTGCGTCTGCACCAACCGCTTCCTTGTCCAGGCTGGTGTCTATGACAAGTTCGTCGAGAAGCTCGCTGCCGCCAGCAACGGGCTGAAGGTCGGCTCCGGCCTCGAGGACGGCGTGCAGCAGGGGCCGCTGATCGACGAGAAGGCGGTCGAGAAGGTCGAGGAACTGATCGCCGACGCCACATCCAAGGGCGGCAAGATCGTCGCCGGCGGCAAGCGCCATGCGCTCGGCGGTTCGTTCTTCCAGCCGACGGTCATCGCCAACGCGACACCCAAGATGCGCTTCATGAAGGAAGAGATCTTTGGCCCGGTCGCACCGGTGTTCAAGTTCGAGACCGAGGAGGAGGCCGTCGCCCTCGCCAACGACACCGAATTCGGCCTCGCCTGCTACTTCTACACGGGCGATCTCGGCCGCGCCTTCCGTGTGATGGAAGGGCTGAAATACGGCATGGTCGGCGTCAATGAAGGCCTCATCACCACGCCGGAAGCGCCGTTCGGCGGCGTCAAGGAATCCGGCCTCGGCAAGGAAGGCGGACATCAGGGCATCGAGGATTACCTCGACACCAAATATGTCTGCATCGGCGGCCTCGGCCTCTGATAGGCTATCCCTGAGATGAGCAGGCCGATAGCCTGCCCATCTCTCGTGGGAAAACCAGCCGAAGTCTTCTGGATCAACTGGCATTTACGGGCATGGCGATGAAGGACGGCGAGGTTTTCGGCACGACGCAGGCTGGCGAGCAGGTGCGTCGCTTCACGATCAGGGGCGGCGGCATCACAGCCAACATCATCGGTCTGGGCGCGATCATCCAGGATCTGCGCCTGACCGGGCACGATGCTCCGCTGGTGCTCGGCTATGACAGCCTGGAAGGCTACGAGACGGATACGGCCTTCTTCGGTGCTGTCGTTGGCCGCTACGCCAACCGCATCCGTGACGGCCGCTTCACCATTGGCGGCAGCCGCTACCAGACCGAGCAAAACTTCCTCGACAAGCATACGCTGCATGGCGGCTCGCAAGGTTACTCCCACCGGCCGTGGACGGTTTCCTTGCATGGCAGGGATTTCGTCACGTTGACCCTGCACGATCCCGACGGCGCGATGGGTTTTCCCGGCGCGCTTGATGTCACCTGCACCTACCGGTTGAAGATCCCCGGCACGCTTAGCGTCGAGCTGACAGCCACCTGTGAGGAGCCGACGCTGTGCAATCTCACCCAGCATTCCTACTTCAACCTGGACGATGGCGGCGCCGGAGACATTCTCGACCACAGGATGATGTTGAATGCCGGCGCCTATCTGCCGGTCGATGGCGACATGATCCCGACCGGGGTGGTCAAGCCGGTTGACGGCACGCCGTTCGATTTCCGCCAGGCGCGGCCGTTGCGCATGGAGACCGAGGGCGAACAGCTGCCCTACGACCAGAATTTCTGCCTCGCTTCGACACGCGGGCCGCTCAAACAGGCGGCGTGGACGCAAGGCGCCAGTTCCTGTGTCGAGATGGAGGTCTGGACCACTGAGCCCGGCGTCCAGCTCTATACCGGCCAGTATGTGACGCCGCGCACCGGGCTGGAAGGGCGGAACTACAAGGCCTTTTGCGGTTTCTGCCTCGAGCCGCAGATTTGGCCGGATGCGCCGAACCGGCCCTATTTCCCGCAGGCGACGCTGTGGCCGGGCGCGATCTACCACCACGTCACGGAATACAGATTCCGGCTACCTTAGCCTTCGAACGCCGCCCGCAGCGTCTCGAACGGCGCCAGGGCGCCACGTACCTGCACCACGGCGGCGGCGACACGATGGGCACGGCGTGCGGCTTCCAGCGGGTCGTGACCGGCAAGTCGAGCCGCAAGATAGCCGCCGTTGAAGGAATCGCCGGCGCCCGTCGTATCAGCGGGAGCCGCGACATGGATCGCCGGCACGTCGCGCAGCGTTCCTCCTTTGGCGATCAGCGCCGGCGCTTCGCCATTCTTGACGACGACCTCGCCAACCAATTTCCCGATCCGTTTAGCGGTCGCTTGCGGCGTTGCATCCTCAAACAGCATCTGCTCGTCGGGAAAGGTTGGTAATGCGATATCAGTGACAGCAAGGGCTTCGACGATCGCTGCCTGCGCCTCCTCGCGCTCACGCCAGAGCCGCGGCCGGTAGTTGGGGTCGAAGGCGATAAGGGAACCAGCCGAACGCGCCTTGGCGACGGCGGCCAGCAACGCAGCGCGCGCGGCTTTGTCCAGAATTGCCAAAGTGATTCCGGAAAAATAGACAAGTTCCTGATTTTCCAGGTTTTTCGATAATGCGGCCGGGTCCGAGGCAAGCTGCCGCGCGGCGGCGTCGCCACGCCAATAGGTGAAGGAGCGTTCGGCTCCCGTCAGCGTGATGGCATAGAGGCCGGGCCGCGCGCCCGCTATGAGCGGGCTGGAGCCGATGCCAATGCCGTTTTCAGCGAAGAAATCGATCTGCCCTTGCGAGAACGGATCGTCGCCGAAGGCCGAGACATAGGTTGCCGGCCGCTCGGTGCTCAGCGCGTGCAGCGCCCACAGCGTGTTGAACGTGTCGCCGGCAAAGCCCATGCGCCAGTTCGGTCCCGTCTGGCCCGACAGTTCGAGCATGCATTCGCCGATCGAGGCGACGCCGTTTCCCGCCATCTACAATCCTCCAGTGATCCCGGTGCTGTAGCTTTTTGCCACCGGCAGCGCCATGCTTGGCAAGCAGGGTTTTTTCCGTCACAGCGTTTTCCCACAGGCTGGCGGGATGCGATCCGTCCGGCAGAGCGTTGTCTGCGGAAGAGGAACCGGTTTGGCATCGATATGGCGTTATCTTCTGGCGGGTCTTGGTCTGGCTGCCTTGCTGGTCGGCATTCTCGCGGTCGTCTTCCTGACGGCGCCTCGGTCGTCGCTGCCTGCCGGCCCGGATGTCTCGCGGACGAAGAACACCGCCACCGCGCTGTTCGTGGCCAGCTTCGCGCCGGAGCGGGGTGTCGTACGGCAGGGCGAACTGCAATCCTGGCTGCTGACCTTGAAGACAAAGGCAGGTGTTCCGGTGGAAGGTGCCGCGATCGCGATTTCGGGCGGCATGCCACTGCACAGTCACGGCCTGCCGACCAGCCCGCAGGCGACCGACTATCTCGGCGACGGGCGTTATCGAATCGAAGGAGTGAAATTCACCATGAGCGGCTGGTGGCAGTTGCATTTCGCCATCTCGGCCACCGCCGGCTCCGACACGGTGCTCTTCAACGTGGTGCTGTGAGCAGGACATGAGGCGGCGTTCGCGTTTTCTGGCGCTGATGATGGCCGTTGTCCTTGCCGGTTGCACGAAGCCGGATTTTTCCGACGCCGAGAAGACGACCATCGCCTCGCTGGCGCTGTCGTCCCTGCCGGCGCTCAAGCCCGACACCACCAATCGTTTTGCCGACGTGCCGGCGGCTGCCGCACTCGGCTCGACGCTGTTCTTCGATCAGGGCATGAGCGGTGACGGGTCGGTATCCTGTTCGACATGCCACAAGATCGACCGTCAGTTCCAGGACGACCTGCCGCAGGCGGTCGGGGTGGGCCGCACCAACCGGCGCACCATGCCACTGGCCGGCGTCGCGCGCGATCCCTGGTTCTTCTGGGATGGCCGCCGCGACAGCCTGTGGGCGCAAGCGCTGACGCCACTCGAAAACCCGCTGGAGCAGGCGGGAAACCGCACCGCCTACGCGCATTACATCAAGGCGCGCTTCGGCGAACGCTATGAGCGCATCTTCGGGCCGCTGCCTGATTTTTCCGACATGCCGTTGGATGCCAGCCCGCTTGGAAACGATGTCGAGAGGGCGGCCTGGAATGCCATGAGCGGCCCGCAGCGTGACGCTATCAACGGCGTCTTTGCCAATCTAGGCAAGGCGATTGCCGCCTTCGAACGCTCGATTGCGCCGACGCCAACGCGCTTCGACCGCTTTGCGCTGAACCTCGCCACCGGTGCCGAGCCGAAGGGCGATGCTGTCTTTTCCAAACAAGAAATCCGTGGGCTTAAACTGTTCATCGGCAAGGCCAATTGCGTGACCTGTCACAACGGCCCGCGCTTCACCGACAACAGCTTCCACAACACCGGCGTGCCATCCGTTGCGGGCCTGCCGCCGGATCGCGGCCGTATCGATGCCGTGCACCAAGTCGAGGCGGACCCGTTCAACTGCTTCGGCGCCTATCGCGATGGCGACGCCAGCGCCTGCGGCGAGTTGCGCTTCATGGTCAAGGATGCGCCCGAACTCGTTCGCGCCTACAAGACGCCATCGCTGCGCGGAGCGGCAACGCGGCCGCCCTATATGCATGCCGGGCAGTTTTCGTCGCTCGACGAGGTGGTGGCGCACTATGCGAAGGCCGCGCCCAGCGTTGAGGGGGTGTCAGAAGTTCACCCGCTGGAGCTTTCAGATCGAGAGCGTGCGGCGCTGGTGGCGTTTTTGACGACGCTGGCGGAGTGAGGTTGCCGGCGATAGGAATAGTTGAGCGAAGCGAGGCGAGTTGGTGCTGAAGCGAGCAAAGGAGGTTCTATGAGCCGGAGTATGATTCCCGTCGAGGAAGCCGCCAAGGAATGGTTCAAGGATTCAAAATTCGCTGCCCAATATGAGCATTGGAAGAGGAATTCGCAATCGCAGAGGCTTCGATCAAGGCTCGGTGCGAGAAACAGGAAGCCAAAGTCGTGGGGCGACCGCTGAGCGCCTAATTCCTTAAGCACGGACCGCATGCTTCGGCGATTGGCGCAAACATCCATCGCTTCGTCATCCTGGGGCGTAGCAAGGAGCGAAGCGACGCGGCGCAGACCCCAGGATCCATGCCGGGACTCCGAAGCGCTGCTGCGGTGCGGAATTCTGCTCCGCTGCATTCTTCGGCCGAGGTCGCGGCATGGATCCCAGGGTCTCCGAGACGGAGCTTCGCTCCTGCTTCGCCCTAGGATGACGAAGTTGGGGAGGCTTCAGCCATCCCTACGCTCTACCGATCCTTGACCGTCTCCATGGCCACGAAGGTCGAAGTCTGGGCGACGTGGGGCAGGGCTGAGATGCGTTCGCCGAGGACGCGGCGATAGGCGGCGATATCCCTGGTGCGGACTTTCAGCAGATAGTCGAAGCTCGACGCCATCATGTGGCACTGCTCGATCTCCGGCACGGCCTGTACGGATCGGTTGAAGGCATCGAGCGCGGCGGATCGGGTGTCGGACAATTTCACCTGGACGAAAGCGACATGGCCTTCGCCCATGCGCTCGCGGTCGATGATCGCCTGGTAGCCTCTGATATAGCCGTCCTTTTCCAGCCGCTTCACCCGCGCCTGCACCGGCGTCTTTGACAGGCCGACCTTTGTCGCCAGTTCCGACATGGAAAGCCGGCCATCGCTTGCCAGCGCCGACAGGATATTCCTGTCGATGCGGTCCAATTGGTCTTCTATCATCGAAAATGCAGTCCATATGTCAGTTTTGAGCCGTTATGATAGATCGAATGACCTGCAATGTCGATTTCTTCGGACCGACTGAAAATTCGTACCTGTGCTAGCTTGCGCCATTCGGTCCGGTGACCGCCGGCCCGATCTCCTTTGCTCGATCCATGGGACCGCCATGCCAGCGCTCGATGCCATCCGCCAGCAGATTCGCGCCAACTACCTGCCCGACGAAGACGAGGCCGTGAAGCGGCTTGCCGACGCTACGGCGCTCTCCGGGAAAGACCGCAAGGCGATCTCGGCACGGGCCGCCGATCTGGTGCGGGCGGTGCGCGGCTCGTCGGATCCTCGGCTGATGGAAGTCTTCCTCTCGGCCTATGGTCTCTCCACCAAGGAAGGCGTGGCGCTGATGTGCCTGGCCGAGGCACTGTTGCGCGTGCCCGACACCGAAACGATGGACGACCTCATCGCCGACAAGATCGCGCCGCACGACTGGTCGGCGCATTCGGGCGGTTCAAGCTCCATCTTCGTCAATGCCTCGACCTGGGCGCTGATGCTGACCGGCCGCGTCCTCGATGAGGGCGAGGGCGGCATAGAGGGCACGCTGCGTTCTATGGTGCGGCGGCTGGGCGAGCCGGTCATCCGCAAGGCGGTGGCCGCCGCCATGCGTGAAATGGGCGAGCAGTTCGTGCTCGGCCGCACCATCACGGAAGCCGTCAAGCGCGGCCGGCCGATGACGCAGAAGGGCTACCTCTACTCCTTCGACATGCTGGGCGAGGCAGCCCGCACCGAGGCCGACGCCTTGCGCTATCACAAGGCCTATGCCGACGCGATTTCGTCGCTCGATTCCGGCTCCAACGGTCCTGACATCAGGCAGAACCACGGCATCTCGGTCAAGCTTTCGGCGCTGCATCCGCGCTACGAGGTGGGGCAGAAGGACGAGATGCTGCCTGTCATGGCAGACCGGCTCTTGTCGCTGGCGCTGGCCGCGCGCCATTCGCGCATGGGCCTCAACATCGATGCCGAGGAGGCCGATCGCCTCGATCTGTCGCTCGACGTCATCGAGCGGGTGCTGGCCGAGCCGGAACTCGCCGGCTGGAATGGCTTTGGTGTGGTGGTGCAAGCGTATGGGCCGCGCGCGGCCTTCGCCATCGATTGGCTCTATGCGCTGGCCAGGAAATACGACCGCAACATCATGGTGCGGCTGGTCAAGGGTGCCTATTGGGACACCGAGATCAAGCGCGCGCAGACGCTCGGACTGTCAGGCTATCCCGTCTTCACCCGCAAGACCAACACCGACGTTTCCTACATGGCTTGCGCGAAAAAGCTGCTATCGATGACCGACCGCATCTATCCGCAATTCGCCACCCACAATGCCCACACCGTCGCCGCCATCTTGGCGATGGCGGACAATCGCGATTCCTTCGAGTTCCAGCGCCTGCACGGCATGGGCGAAGCGCTGCACGAGACGGTGCGCCGGTACGAAGGCACGCGCTGCCGCATCTATGCACCGGTCGGTGCGCATTCCGATCTGCTGGCCTATCTGGTCCGCCGGCTGCTGGAGAACGGCGCCAATTCCTCCTTCGTACACCAACTGACCGACGAGGACGTCGAGCCGGAGGACATTGCGCGCGATCCGCTCGAAACGGTCGAGAGCCAGGGTCCGGCCGCCAATCCGGCGATTGCCCGGCCTTCCCAGATCTTTGGAGCCGGGCGTCGCAATTCGAAAGGATTCGACATCACCGACACGGTGACGCTGGCGGCGATCGACAAGGCCAGGGCGGCCTTCGCCGGGCCGGATCGCTGGCATGCCAAGCCGATCACGCGGGCCGCCGGCTACGGCAAGCTGCGTCCGATCGTCAACCCGGCAAAGCCTTCCGAAGTGGTCGGCACGGTCAGCGAAGCCGCCGCAAAGCAAGTCGCGACCGCCGTGCGCTTTGCGGTGGAAGCGCAGCCGGCCTGGGCAAAACGTCCCGTTGCCGAGCGCGCTGCCATCCTCAATCGTGCCGCCGATCTCTATGAGGCGAATGCGGTCGAGTTCTTTGCACTCGCCACCCGCGAGGCCGGCAAATCGCTGGCCGACGGCGTCGCCGAAGTGCGCGAGGCCGTCGACTTCCTGCGCTACTACGCCACCGAGGCGGTCAATGCAGAGGCGGGCACGCAAGCGCGGGGCGCCATCGTCTGCATTTCACCGTGGAACTTCCCGCTCGCCATCTTCACCGGCCAGATCGCGGCAGCACTTGTCACCGGCAATTCGGTTATCGCCAAGCCGGCCGAGCAGACGCCGCTGATCGCTTTCCGTGCTGTCGAACTGCTGCGCGAGGCTGGTGTGCCGGAAGACGTCATCCAGCTTCTGCCCGGCGACGGCCCGTCGGTCGGTGGCCCGCTGACCGCTGACCCGCGCATTGCCGGCGTATGCTTCACCGGCTCGACCGAGGTTGCCAAGCTGATCGAGAAGCAATTGGCCGAGACGGCCGCGCCCGACGCCATGCTGATCGCCGAGACCGGCGGCCTTAATGCCATGATCGTCGATTCCACCGCGCTGCCCGAACAGGCGGTGCGCGACATCCTCGCCTCGGCCTTCCAGAGTGCCGGCCAGCGCTGCTCGGCGCTGCGCGTGCTCTATGTGCAGAAGGATGTCGAGAAGAAGATGCTGGAGATGCTGAAGGGCGCCATGGAGGCGCTCAATGTCGGCGATCCCTGGCGGATTTCGACCGATGTCGGCCCGGTCATCGACGACGAGGCACAGAACTCGATCCGCGAGTACTGCACGAAAATGGGCCTGCAGGGCCGGCTGATCGCCAAGCTCGAAGCGCCGAAGGAAGGTCGCTTCGTCGCGCCCCACGTCTTCCGCGTCAAGGGTATCGAGGATATGGAGCGCGAGGTGTTCGGGCCGGTGCTGCATGTCGCCAGTTTCGACGCCGACGAGATCGACGCGGTCATCGCCGCCATCAACCGCAAGGGCTACGGCCTGACCTTCGGGCTGCACACCCGGATCGAGGGCCGCGTCCAGCATTTCGTCGACGGCATCCATGCCGGCAACATCTATGTCAACCGCAACCAGATCGGCGCCGTCGTCGGTTCGCAGCCGTTTGGCGGCGAGGGGCTTTCAGGCACCGGCCCGAAGGCCGGCGGCCCGCACTATCTCAGGCGCTTCCGCAAGGGGCCGGAGGCTGGCACCCATGTGCAGGATGGCCATAAGGTCACGGCGACCGAACTTGCCGACAATCTGCCCGATCCCGCACTTGGCGGCTGGTCGACGCGGCCCGACCGGATCGCCATTCTGAGGAAGCATCTGCGCGGCAAGGGTGCCGCGGCCATTGGTGCCGCCGCCGGCATCGATTTCGGCCAGATCGACCTGCCCGGGCCGACCGGCGAGGCCAACACGCTGTCGCTGTCGCCACGCGGACGGGTGCTGTGCCTCGGTCCTGACGGCGATACGCTGCTGGCGCAGACGATCCAGGCGCTCGCCGCCGGCAATGCCGTGCTGGCCGTTGCGCCGGGTGCACCGGCAGCCCTTTCCGCGTTGACCGGCAAGGGCCTGCCGCTGGCCGCCATCGACGGCCGGCCGGATCCGGTCGAGGCGCGCGCGCTACGCGTCGACGTCGTCGCTTTTTCAGGCACGTCCGAGGCCGCGCGCATCGTGCGCAAGGTCATCGCCGACCGCTCCGGCCCGATCGTGCCGCTGGTCACGGAGGTGCTCAACCCGGCGGCTTATGCGCATGAACGGGCGGTCTGCGTCGACACCACCGCCGCGGGCGGCAATGCGAGCTTGCTGGCCGGGGCCTGACCCCCGGTCAACTTTTTGTTTTTATGCATGTCGTTGTCCCAAAAATCGGGACCACTTTTGGCCGACATGCATTACGCGCCTTCGACGACCGAAAAACCCTCGAACTGGGGGTGGCCGAGATAGTGGACCTTTGTCGTGCCGACATTCCTGTGGGCGGCGCGGAAATTCTCGGACTTGGTCCAGGCGATAAAATCGTCGTGGCTGGCCCACACCGTGTGCGACGCGAAAAGCGTGTAGCCTTCGGTCTCGTTGACCGGGCCACGCAGCAGATGGAATTCCCTAAACCCCTTCATCTCAGCAAGGCTGGAATCGCGGTTCTTCCAGACGGCTTCGAAATCGTTCTCCGAGCCGGTCTGCACCTTGAAGCGGTTCATTGCGATGTACATTGCGGTTCCTTTCGTGCGGATGTTGATGATTGGCTGCAGCGTTTGTTCTGCGCACATTCAAAATGGGCCGATTTCGGTCTCGAACTCCAAATTTGCGCTTGCTGCCTGCGGTGGAATCGGAGGGAAGGGGGCTGCCTTGCGGACAATGCCAAGCGCTGCCTGATCGAAAGCCGCCGATCCTGAGGTTTCCAGAATGCGCAACTCGTTTATGTTGCCCTTCCTGCCTATGACGAATGTGACAACCGCATTGTTGCGTGCCGCCAGCTGTAGGGAAGGCGGGAGGGTGCGATTGACGCTGCCGAGCTTTCTAAAAACATCGCCGCGGTAGTTGTCTTCCGCGGCCGTGCCTGCCTCTTTTTGCCTTTTGCCCTTGCTGGCTGCTTGCGCCGACCGGTCCTCGCCATCCGCCGTGCCGCGCTTCTCATCCGCCGTCTCTGAAGGGGCAGCTGCCGGAGTTGGCCTGGCTCTAGGGATCGGAGGCCGCTCCGGAACGGCGACAGGCGCTTCCGTGCTCTCAGGCTGAACGGTCAGCTGCGCCGGCGTTTCGGTCTTGGGAGCCACGCTCTGGCCATCGGGGCGTGGGACACCGGCCACCAATATGTCTGGGGCAACCGTCTGCTGTTTGACAGGTTCCGGCTTGGTCGTTGCCGCTTCCTTGGCTGGCCGAGAAGGCTCTGTTGGCGGCGTTGGCTTGGGCGTTGCTGGCTGTGGTTTGGCCGGTTGCAGGTTCGGCACCAGTGCAACGTTTATTGCCGCCGGGTCCTTGTCCAGCGCGCTGCCGGCCACGTTGCTGCCCGACTGTTCACTACCTTCCGGCTGCTCGGCGTCCTGGAAACTGGAAATCCCCGTAGGGGAGATCAGAAAGGCCGCCGCCACCGCGACATGGAGCAGGCAGGAGACGACGATCGCCGCCGTCCATTTGCGGCTCCAGGCCGATGGCCGCGGCAGCGCGAGCGGCTCGGTTGGCTCTATGGTCAGCTCGGCGCCGGCCTCGGGGAGGGGATTGATGTCCTGCATGTCTCGCCGCGAGACCTGCAGCGACAAGAGCAGAGTTGTCAAATCAAGATCGTTCGCCGGCAGTCTGCTATCGTCGGCCAGAGGCTGCACTACGGTGTTTCGCGGGAATGCATGATGCAGCCCCACCTCAGACTCCGAAAGCGATCCCGGTCTTGGTGTCCGTCTTCAGCTTTCGCATGCAGGCGTTCGGTTCGACGCCGGTACCGGTGCATTCGGTCGCGCTGTTGATCAGCACGCGGCTGACTTTCGAGCACTCGGTGCCGGCCAGATCGAAACGCGTCACCTTGGTCTTGCCTGCCGGCAACTCCTTGAAGTCGAGCACGGTCAGCCGGTCGACGACGCCGGCCTCGTTGAACAGGGCGATCTCGAACGCCGCCTTGGACAGGTCGGCGCCGAGATTGTAGTTGACCACGAACGTCAGGCGGCAACCCTGGTCGGAAGGTTGCGCACCGTTGAGTTCAAGGGTCAGCGCAGGGACCGGCGCGGACTCTTGTGCCCACGCCGGAACCATCGCAAGCGACATCGCCAGCATCGAGGTCAGCAGACGAAGGGATGTCATCAAGCTCGTCATGGTCATCAGCCTCCAAATCGCATCGTCGCCGCCAGCTTCAGGGTGACGCCGGGCTCGTAGGCCGCGAAAACCGGCTGCGGCGGCTGGCCAGCCGTGGTCAGGTTGAGCGGGTTGGCGTATTTTACATCGAACAGATTGTCGGCGCGGAAATCAATCTTCAAATTGTCCGTCGCCTGGTAGCTGGCAAAAGCATTGACCAGCGTGTAGTCCTCGGCGATCGGGTTGCCCTTGGGCTTGCCATTGTATTGCACTTCGCCGCCCACGGTCAGCTTGTCCTCGAGGAAGCGCAAGCCGAGCTGCGCGGTGACCTGGGATGAGGGGATGGTCAGCAGGTCGGCCCGAACGTCCTTGTAGGAAATGGTATGACCATCGGTGATTGAGGCCGAGAGCCCGGCATAGCCCCATCCGGCATCATAGACGCCCTCAAGTTCGAAGCCGTCGATCTTGGCCTTGGCAAAATTCTGGTACTGGAAGCATATCGGGATACCGGGTCCGCTCGGGCAGCCGGCTGTCGGGTCAAACCGCGACAGGGTAACGCCATCGATGTAGTCTTCGACATCGTTGTTGAAATAGGCTGCCTTGATGCGCAGCGCATCGCCGGTTTCGAGGATGTCATCCTGCTTGTAGTTGACGCCGAATTCGACGGTCTTTCCGGTTTCCGGCCGCAAATTGGGATTGGGCAGGAACGGGAAGGTGACACCTGCCGGATGGCGACCGCTGATCAGTGTTTCCGACAGGGAGGGTGACCGGTATCCTTCCGCATAGGTGCCGTAGAATTGCAGGCCGGCAAGGCTGGCGCTGTCGAAAGGCGAGACGCCGACGGTGATGCGCGGCGACAACCGGTCCCCCGACGTTTCGTGTGTGTCATCCTTGAGGCTGTAATTGTCGTAACGCAGCCCGGCGATGACTTCGAGCCACTCCCAGGTGAGCTTGTCCTGGACATAGGCGCCGGAGACGTTCCGCTTACCGGAAGGCGTGTAGAAACTGTCGCCACCGGCCGTGCCGCCGGTCTCGACTTTATCGCCGGCCCAGTCGCCGCCATAGGTCAGTTCGTGCGCGATTCCCGCAGTCTCGAATCTGGACGTGTTCCAAATGTCGATGCTGGTCGTGCCGATGTCGAATGTCGATGTCGAGCCAGCCGGCAAAACAACTGGAAGGCCGGTGCTCGGGTCAAACCGGTTGAGAGGCACGAGGCTGGTCAGATCGAGATTGGTCTTGTTGTAGGAGGTGTTGATATGGAGATCGAGCCAGCTCTTGTCCTCATCCGTAATGTTGTAGCGGGCGGTGAAGGTGTTCGACTTCAGGTCGACGTCATTGACCGGCACGCCGCCGCTGATCTCGTTCCAGCCGTCGCTTGAGCCGACCCAGCCGAGCTTCAGCTCACTGTTGTCGGTCGGCCGGATGGTGGTCTTGAGCAGGCCGCTAAGCACATCGAAGCCGGTGCCCTTGACGGTGTCGCCACCGCCATCCTTGTAGTCGTCATAGTTGCGGTAGACGATGTTGCCGAGCACATCCCAGTTCTCGTTGAGGCGGTAGGCACCGGATGCGCTTGTTGTCCAGCCCTTGCCGTTGCTCTCATAGCGTCCCGTGACGGAGCCGGCCCATGTTTCTTCCGGCTTAAGGAAATCCCCGGCGTCCTTGGTGTCGAAGAAGACGACGCCGCCGATGGCGCCTGAGCCATAGGTGTTGGCGACAGGACCACGGATAACATCCACGGATTTGACGAGTTCGGGGTCGATGTAGAAGGTCGACTGCGTGCCGTGGTCGGAACGCTGGAAGTTCTGACGGGCGCCGTCGACGATGACCGCGACGCGACCAAAATCCTGCAAGCCTCGGATGTTGATACTGGTGCTGACGCGTCTGGCGTCGGCCTGCGCCGCGACGCCGGGCACGCCAACCAGCATCTCATTCGGCGTCGTCGCCATGCGGCGGTCGAGCTGTTCCTGGCCGACATGGCTGGTCGATGCCAGCGATTCGATCGCCGTCTCGCCGGTGCGGCTGATGACGAGGATCTTGTCGAGCAGCGTTGCTCCCGCTGGTGCGGCGTTTTCTTCTTCAGCCTTCTTCGTTTGCTCTGTCGGCTGCGCCGCTTGCTGGGCGTTAGCCAATTGCGCCGACAAGGCGATAGCCGCCACGCTTGCCAACAATGCCGCCGCGCCGTTCGCCGCCGACCGGCCACGCCATTCCCAAGTCACCAACCCCATGCCCCAACTCCAAAGTCCAGGTTTCATGCTGGCTGGCCCGGGGCTGGCTGGCATTTTTGATCGTCTCCGGCGTCTTAAATTTTGACTCATTTAATCCGGTATTGCGCTGACTAGTAAACATGATTATTCAAGTCAAGAAATGAATCGGATTACGCAACGCCTAGCCAGACGCCCGGCACAGGAAAGGGATCGACAGAGATGAACACCCACAATCCCAACGATTTTCGCTATCGCGTCCGCCGTTCCGACGATGCCTCGGCCCCCACCCGTTTCGACCGGGTTCCGCTGGCGGTGCGAACCCTGTCCAGCAACACCCTGTTCCAGGGCGAGCACGAGATCGGCATTGAGCATCACGGTGCGCTCTACCGGCTGAAGATCACCCGTCAGGGCAAGCTCATCCTCAACAAGTAGGGCTAGAGCGGTTCACCGTTTCACGGAAACGCCGAACCGCTCTAGCTCTTTGTTTTAACGCAATTCCGGACGGAAAACCGTTTCACACTTTTCCCGGAATTGCTCTAGGCAGCAGGGATGAAACATGGATCAGCGCGTAAAACCCGCCCCGCATGAAATCCGGCGGGCACGGACAGACAATCCGAAGACGCGCGAGCGTGATCTGGCTGCCCAGCTCGGCATTTCGGAAGCCGAACTGGTCGCCGCGCATTGCGGCGACGGCGTCGTGCGCATCGAGCCGCGCGTCAACGATCTTCTGACCGGCCTCGAGGCCGTCGGCGAGGTCATGGCGCTGACCCGCAATGAGAGCGCGGTGCACGAAAAGATCGGCGTCTATGACAAGGTCGTCACCGGCAACCACAATGCCATGGTGCTTGGCGAAAACATCGACCTGCGCATCTTCCCGAAGGTCTGGGCACACGGCTTTGCCGTCGAGAAGCGAGACGGCGACGAAATCCGCCGCAGCCTGCAGTTTTTCGATGCGGCGGGCGAGGCCGTGCACAAGGTGCATTTGCGTCCGGCCTCCAGCCTCTATGCCTATCAGAAGCTGGTTGCCGCGCTCGAATCGTCCAATCAGGAGCCGACCGTCGACATTTCGGGACCACTCCCCGATGACGAGAGCCATGGCGACGAAGCGGCCGCCAATCTCGACGATCTGCGCGACCGCTGGAGCCGGCTGACCGATGTGCACCAGTTCTTCGGCATGCTGAAGACGCTGAAGCTCAGCCGCCGGCAGGCGGTGCGCCTGGTCGGGCAAGACTATGCCTGGCAGCTCGACAATGATGCCGTCCGTGCCATGTTTCATCACGCTGCGGAGGGCGAGATGCCGATCATGTGCTTTGTGGGAAACCGCGGCTGCATCCAGATCCATTCCGGTCCGATCAAGTCGATCAAGCCGATGGGGCCATGGATCAACGTGCTGGACGAAACCTTCCACCTGCATTTGCGGACCGACCACATCCAGGAGGTCTGGGCGGTGCGCAAGCCGACCAAGGACGGTCATGTCACCTCGCTTGAGGTCTATGATTCCGACGGCAAGATGTTCATCCAGTTCTTCGGCAAGCGTCATGAAGGCGAAAGCGAGCGGGACGACTGGCGCTTCCTGGCGGAAAACCTGCCGCGCATCCCAAGCGCGACCGCAGCCTGAGGAAAATGCGATGCGTTTTTTCCCAAGATTGTCGACCGTGCGCGGATCTATTTTCGGGCCGGTGATCGGTCTCTCCATGGCTGTTATCGCACTGCAATCCGCCAGCGCCATGGAAGGCACGGCCGTGTTTGCCGATCCTTCGAAAATCGTGGCCGTTGGCGGCTCGATCACCGAGATCGTCTATGCGCTCGGCGAGGAAAAGCATCTGGTGGCTCGCGATTCCACCAGCCGGTACCCAAAGGCGGCGCTTGAGCTGCCCGATGTCGGCTATATGCGTGCGCTGTCACCGGAAGGCGTGCTCTCGGTCAACCCGACCGGCATCCTGGCGTTGCATGGCAGCGGTCCCAAGGAAGCCGTCGACGTCTTGAAGAAGACGAGCGTCCCGTTCATCGAAGTGCCCGAGCACTATAGCCACGAAGGCATCCTCGAAAAGGTCCGTATCGTCGGCAAGGCGCTCGGCGTCGACGCCAAGGCCGAGGTGCTCGCCGGGGAGCTCGATGCCAAGCTCACGGCCGCCGAACGGCAAACGACGTCGATCAAGGAACGCAAGCGCATCCTGTTCGTGCTGTCGATACAGGGCGGCAAGATCCTGGCGGCCGGCAGGGAGACCGCGGCGGACGGTATGGTCAAGCTGGCTGGCGGCGTCAACGCGGTCGAGGGCTTTTCCGGCTACAAGCAAATGTCCGACGAGGCGATCATAACCGCCAGGCCTGACGTGATCCTGATGATGAGCAATGCCGGGCCTCCGGTGTCGGACGACGAACTGTTCGGCAATCCGTCGATCGCCTCGACGCCGGCCGGAAAGGCGCGCAAGCTGATCCGCATCGACGGTGCCTATCTGCTCGGCTTCGGGCCACGCACGGCCGATGCCATCCACGACCTCGCTGTCTCGCTTTATGGCGGGCAGGTCACGGACTGAACGGGCGGATCATGGTCGATCAATCGATCGCCGGCCCGGTGATGGCAAGCGTATCCGAAGGCGACAGGTCGGGCCGCGCCCGCATCGTCATCCTTCTGCTGTGCCTGGGGCTGGCGGCTGCCGTTTTTCTGTCGCTGACATCGGGGGCTTCGGACGCATCGGCCGTCAACGTCATCGGGGGCTGGCTGTTCGGCACAGTGCCTGATGACGCCGCGGTGAGCGCCCGCGACAGCCTGATCGTCTATGACATCCGCCTGCCGCGCATCATCCTCGGCATGCTGGTCGGCGCGGCGCTCGCGGTCTCCGGCGCGGTCATGCAGGGACTGTTCCGCAATCCGCTGGCCGACCCCGGCCTGATCGGCGTCTCGGCCGGCTCCAGCCTCGGCGCGGTTGCCGTCATCGTGCTCGGCGCCACGATGTTGGCTCCGGTGACCGCCTTGCTCGGCACGCTTGCACTGCCGCTGGCGGCCTTCTGTGGCGGGCTCGCCACCACGCTGGTGCTTTACCAGGTCGCGACGCGGCGGGGGCAAACCTCGGTTGCCACAATGCTGCTTGCCGGCATCGCGCTGGCGGCGCTCGCCATGGCGCTGACCGGCATCCTCATCTTCATGGCCGACGATCGCCAGTTGCGCGACCTGACCTTCTGGCAACTCGGATCGCTCGGCGGCGCAACCTGGGCGAAGATCGCGTCGGTAGGGCCGATCATCGTGCTGGCGCTGGCGGCGATGCCGTTCCTGGCACGCGGCCTCAACGCGCTGGCGCTTGGCGAGGCGACCGCCGGTCATCTCGGCATTCCGGTGCAGCGGCTGAAATACACGGCCATCGTCGGCGTCTCTGCCGCGGTCGGCGCATCCGTCGCCGTCAGCGGCGGCATCGGCTTCGTCGGCATCGTGGTACCGCATCTGCTGCGCCTGCTGATCGGTCCGGACAATCGCTATCTGCTGCCGGCGTCGGCGCTGCTCGGTGCCTCGCTGCTGCTTCTGGCCGACGCGGTCGCACGCACCATCGTTGCGCCGGCCGAACTGCCGATAGGCATCGTCACCGCGATAGCGGGCGCGCCGTTTTTCCTTTGGATCCTGCTGCGCAAGCGCGGCGTGGTTGATTTGTGAGGCTTGATGATCGAGGCCAAGGATGTTTCGGTTGATATCGCCGGCAAGCCTATCGTCAGCGGTATCGATTTCCACGCGCGGCCCGGCGAGATCGCCGCCATCGTCGGCCCCAATGGTTCGGGCAAGACGACCTTCCTCAAAGCGCTTTCCGGCGAACTCGCCTACACCGGGCGCGTTGCCCTCAACGGCCGAGATCTCTCGACGATGAAGCCGGTCGAGGTGGCCGTCCATCGTGCGGTGCTGCCGCAGGCGACGACGCTGTCGTTCCCGTTCACCGTGCGGGAAGTGGTCAAGCTCGGCCTTGTCGGCGGCCGCTCAGGCGTCTTGCCGGGCGAGGATGCGCGGCTGCCGGAACGGGCGCTGGCGCGTGTCGATCTCGACGGCTTTGCCGGCCGTTTCTACCAGGAGCTTTCGGGCGGCGAGCAACAGCGCGTTCAGCTCGCACGCGTGCTGAGCCAGGTCTGGGCACCGGTGCTCGACGGCAAGCCGCGCTTTCTGTTCCTCGACGAGCCGGTTTCCAGCCTCGACATCAAGCACCAGCTGATCATCATGAACATTGCCCGCGACTTCGCCAGAAGGGGCGGCGGCGTGGTCGCCATCCTGCACGACCTCAATCTGACCGCCATGTATGCCGACCGGATCTTCGTCATGCATCGCGGCAGGCTAGCCGCCACCGGGTCGCCGCGGGATGTGCTGAGCGATGACCTGATCGAAAAAGTGTTCGACTGCCGGCTCAGGGTCGGCGTGCTGCCGGCCGGCAATATGCCGTTCGTGCTGCCTCAGTCAGCGGCCTGATTGCAGATCTAGCCCGCGCCCCTGCTGGGTCAGGCAGCTGGTGCGCGGCGCTCCAGCATGTCGATTCCGAGCAGGTTGCGCACATTTGGACGTGCCGCCACGAGGTCGGCGATCGTATAGCGCTCCAGCACGGCGAAGAACGCGTTCAGCGCCTCGCGCAGCGCCGAGTTCAGCGCGCAGCTATCGACGAGCGGGCATTCGGCGGCATCGTTCTCGAAGCATTCGGCCATAGCGAAGCTCTCTTCTGTCACGCGCACGACATCGAACAGGCTGATGGCTTCGGCCGCCCGGCCAAGCTTGACGCCGCCATTCCTACCGCGCACGGTCTGGACGAGGCCGTGCTCGACCAGGGGTTGCAGGATCTTGAACAGGAAAAGCTCCGACACCGAATAGGCGGCCGCGATCTCGGGGATGCGGCTCAATCGGTCATCATTGGCCGCGCAATACATCAAGATGCGCATGGCATAGTTGGTCTGGCGCGTAAGCCGCATTTTGTCCTCACAAGGCACTGGTGCGGTGCAACCACGCCAGATCTGGAAATTTTGCTGATATGGCTTTGACCCGAATTTCCGGATTCGCCACATTGGCCTCGGCGGAATATGGCCTATACCTTGGAATAATTCCAGACTAGCTTCGCCCGATAGATGAATTTTCTCCTCAACTTTGTGTGCGCGGCCGGGGAAAGTTCCGGGCGAAACCCGCTGTCGCGGGTATTTCGGCCATCGGAACACTAAATAGGCTGAGATCGACGAGGAGCGGCTCACCCATGTCACAATCGGCTTCGCCCCTGGCGCCGGTCCGTTTCGATGCCGAGGCGGATGCCAAGCTTTCCGCGTTGCGGCGGACGAAATTCCTCGCGGCGGCCGCACTGGCGCTTTGCGTGCTGGTGTTTGCGCTCGCCAAATCCTTCGAGCGCACCTATCCATGGCTCGGCTTCGTCGCCGCCTTTGCCGAGGCCGCGACCATCGGCGGGTTGGCCGACTGGTACGCGGTGGTGGCGCTGTTCAGGCGGCCGCTGGGACTGCCGATCCCGCACACCGCCATCATCCCGGAGAACCAGAACCGCATCGCTGACAATCTCGGTCGCTTCATCGAGGTCAACTTCCTGGCGCCTGAACCGGTGCGCGAAAAGCTCGCCGAGGTGGATTTCTCGGCACTCGTCGCCGACTGGCTGGCCGATACGGAGCGCGCCGCCGGCCTGTCGCGCTTCGTCGTGCGGCTGGTGCCGCAGACGCTGGCCGCTGTCGAGCAATCCGGCCTGCGCGGCTTCGTCACCAGCCGCATGCTCGAACAGATCGAAAAGGTGCCGCTGGCGCCGCTGGCCGCCGAGCTGTTGTCAGCGCTTACCGACGACCGCCGCCACCAGAAACTGTTCGACGAGTTCACCAAGGTGATCGGCAGGTTCCTCAACGACGAACAGGCGCTGGCGACGATGCGCGAAAAGATCCGCGAGGAACTGCCGTCGCTGTTCAACCTGTTCCGCGCCGACGCCTATCTCCTGAAGAAGATCGTCGCCTCGGCCGGCTCGCTTCTCGACGAGGTGAGGGCCGATCCCGACCACCCGATGCGCGCCGAATTCGACCGCTTCGCCCAAGGCTTCGTCGAGAAGCTGAGAACATCGAAGCAATACGCCAAACGGGCCGAGAAGCTGAAGCGCGACTTCCTGGCCCGGCCGGAGGTCAAGGGGTTGGCCGGCGAGATGTGGGCAAGCCTCAGCCAGTTCATCGAGCAGGACGCCAAGGCGCCGAATTCGGTTGTCCGCGCGCATCTTGCCAACATGTTCGTCGAGGTCGGTCGCCATCTTGCCGGGGATGCGCAGATCCGGGCCGACATGAACCAAGGGTTCGTGGTGGCTCTGGCGTCGTTCGTGGAGAGCCAGAAGGCCGGCGTGTCGACATTCATCGCCGACCAGGTCAAGCGCTGGGACCTCGCGCAACTGACGCGGCTGATCGAGATGAACATCGGCAGGGACCTGCAATACATCCGCTTCAACGGCATGATCATCGGCGGGCTGGCCGGCATCGTGCTTTATGTCGCCGAGCGGCTGTTCCTCGTGAATTGATGCGCGGCCCGACTGGCGCTCATTCCTCCGCTTTCATGGACTTGCGGCATGCGAGTGCTATTCTCCCGCCGAGGGTGCCCGCATCATGCGGCAAAGGGGAGCAAACGAGCATGGCGAAACAACCGGAATCCGATTCCTTCATGGACATGTTCGGCAGGTTCGGCCGCGACCTGAAGGTGCCCAATGTCGATGTCGAGGTGATCCTCGCCCATCACCGCAAGAACCTCGAAGCGCTGGAGAAATCGGCACGAGCCAGTGCCGCCGGCGCGACCTCGCTGTTGTCCAGGCAGCGCGAGATGCTGGAGGACACGCTGCGCGAGGTCACGGACATGGCGCAAAGCTACAGGGCGCCGGGCAATCCGCAGGAACTGATGACCAAACAGACGGAGTTTGCCAGAAAGTCTTTCGAAGTCGCATTGAAGAATGCGGGCGAAGTGGCTGAACTGGTCAAGAAATCCGGCGCCGAATCGGTCGACATCCTGCGCACGCGCATCAAGCAGGCGATGGAGGAAATCCGCGCCGGCTACGAGAAGAAGTAGCGGAAATGGCCGAGGCTGGCTCGTTGCTGCCAGCGGCCCCTGAAGCCTGGAAATCCCGATTTAGCCTGCGACTGCGCTCGCGGCGTGGCACGATTGCGGCCGAAACCGGCGGAACGGATTCGCGCCGAGCGAATTGACAGAGGCCGTCAGTTCGTGGTCCGGAGGCTTTGGAAGCGATCGGGAAACCAGGAATGAACGAAATACGGCCTAAAGCGCCGCCGACCTACGAGCAGTTGAGGATGATGGCCGGGCAGGAGCTTGGCGTATCGGAGTGGACGACGGTCGACCAGAACCGCATCGACCAGTTCGCCGAATGCACCGGCGACCACCAATGGATCCATGT
>NZ_RZTC01000077.1:31092-31542 GCF_004023165.1 Mesorhizobium sp. M7A.F.Ca.MR.176.00.0.0
GCGGCAAAGCCCGTTCCGCACGACGATTGCGCATGGCTATCTGACGCTGTCGATCATCGGCGCACTGGCGCTCGGCATGGGCATCGTGCCCGAGAACACCCAGGCTGCCTTCAATTATGGCTTCGACAAGGTGCGCTTCCTGGCGCCGGTCAAGGTCGGCGCGCGCATCAGGCTGCGCATCACGCTGCTGTCCATGGAGGACAGGGGTCCCGGCCAGTATCTCATGAAGGCAGCCAATACGGTCGAGATCGAAGGCGAGGAAAAGCCTGCCTTGACGGCTGAAACGCTGGTCATGCTCTATGAACGCCGCAAGCGGGCAGGCGCCTGAGCCTGTTTGGGAATTCTACTCTCTGAGCGGTGTGGCGCGTCACGAACCCCTGGATTCCGTGCGGCCTGCGGCGCGGGCAGAGAGCAGCGCGAGGACCAGCGCGATCAGCGCTAGCACTGTCG
>NZ_RZTC01000078.1:0-11179 GCF_004023165.1 Mesorhizobium sp. M7A.F.Ca.MR.176.00.0.0
CTGGTACAAAATGATCGCGCTTGTGCAGGGCCCGCTGGATGTCTCCGGCCTGATCACCCACCGCATCGGCATCGACGATTTTCAGGCCGGCTTCGATGCGATGCGCAGCGGCAGTTCCGGCAAGGTGGTGATGGACTGGTAGATGCCGCCTAGCGCAGGATTCTGTTTTTCATCAGCCATTTCACGGAGCGGGGCCATGCGTGGTTCGCACCCATGCGAAGATCGGTAAACCCCTCCGAAACATGTCTCCCGGTTTCGGCGTCAAGGATGCGAATGAACATAGTATGTTCCGTTCGGTTGACACGCGTTACGACGCCAAGCAAGGCAAGCGACGCGCCGTGCTCCTTGGCAATCGGTCCTTCACAACCAGCGCAGTTGCGCAATCCGTGCGGCGCGGCAGCCTTTGTATCCCTCGCCGGCACATCAATTACTGTAAAACGCCCAGACTGGGAGAGCATGTCCTTTGCAACTTGTGCCGATTCCGACAAATAGCGCCTGTCATATTCATCCGGGGGAATTATTCCCGCCCCGGCGCTCTTGTCCTCCAATTCGAAAGGGAACACTTCGATCGACATCGGCTTTGTCTGCTGGGCCTGCGCAAATGTGCAGGTGCCTACAAGTAGCGTCACCAGGACACTTAATGCGCGAATGCTCATCGTAGTCCTCCCGTCGGTGTAATGGGCATTATACGCGGCCTGACAACGCAAATCACGATCAAATCGAAAGCAATGCTATGCTTTGGCTGCGGTGGGAGTTCCCACGCAGGTTCGCTCGAACTCCGTCGTTCAGAGTGATTGGCTTGATCTTGGACTAACCCTTGCTCGGGACCAGACTGGTCTCCAATGCAGCCAGTCCGCTGGTGATCGCCGTGCGCTCTTCAGCGCTGAGCCTTGCCAGCAAATCCCGTTCGAACGCCTTGGCCAGCGGCACCATCTCGCGATAGGCGGCAAGTCCCGTTCCGGTCAGCGTCAGATGTTCGATACGGCGGTCTTTTTCGTCCGGTTTTCGCGTCAGCCAGCGACGCCGTTCGAGCTCGGCGACAGCGCGCGAAACCTTTGTCTTGTGCATGGCCGATTGCTCACCGATTGCAGACGCCGTCATCGTTCCATGCTGCCCCAGCCCCGAAAGGGTGCGCCATTCCGGCCGCGTCAGGCCGTGGCTATCCTTGTAAATCCGCGAAAATTCGCGGCTGACGGCGTCGGCAAGCCGGTAGAGCCGGTAGGGCAGGAAATTTTCCAGATTGAGAATTTCAGGCGCGTCGGACGCTTCGCTCTTGATCGCCATTTTTCAAAGCCGCCATTGATGGTTACATTTTCAATGGTTACAAATGAAACCAGTTTGGTCAATTGAGATCCATTCCGGGGAGGAAGCAATGGCCTTTTCCTATATGCCGGGCTTCGGCAACGACTTCGAAACCGAGACGCTGCCCGGCTCGCTGCCGCAGGGACGGAATTCGCCGCAGCGGCCGGCCTACGGCCTCTATGCCGAGCAGCTTTCGGGCTCGCCCTTCACCGCGCCGCGCGGCACCAATGAACGCTCCTGGCTGTACCGCATCCGACCGAGCGTCAAGCACACTGGCCGCTTCAAGCCTGCGAGCTATCCCTTATGGAAGAGCGCGCCCAATGTCGGTGACCATGAACTGGCGCTTGGCCAGTATCGCTGGAACCCTGTGCCGATGCCGAAGGAGCCGACCGATTTCATTGAGGGCATGCGCAGCATCACCACATCAGGCGACGTGCTCGGGCAGACGGGCATGGCGGCACACGTCTATGTCGCCAACCGCTCGATGGTTGACGATCATTTCTTCAACGCCGACGGCGAATTGCTTGTCGTGCCCCAGGTCGGCGCTTTGCGCTTCGTCACCGAGATGGGCGCCATCGAACTGCGCCCCGGCGAGATCGCCGTGCTGCCACGCGGTCTGGTCTTCAAGGTCGAACTCGTCGATGCCGAAGTGCGCGGCTATGTCTGCGAAAACTACGGCGCCAAGTTGACGCTGCCCGACCGCGGCCCGATCGGCGCCAATTGCCTGGCCAATCCGCGCGATTTCAAGACGCCTTGCGCCTGGTTCGAGGAGAAGGAAACCCCGTGCCGGCTGATGGTGAAATGGTGCGGCAATTTCCATGTCACCGAGATCGGCCATTCGCCGCTGGACGTGGTTGCCTGGCACGGCAATTACGCCCCCTACAAATATGATCTGGCTACCTTTTCGCCTGTCGGCGCGCTGCTGTTCGACCATCCCGACCCATCCATCTTCACTGTGCTGACGGCACCCAGCGGCGAGGAGGGCACGGCCAACATCGACTTCGTCATCTTCCCGCCGCGCTGGCTGGTGGCGGAAGATACGTTCCGGCCGCCCTGGTACCACCGCAACATCATGAGCGAGTTCATGGGCCTGATCCACGGCCAGTACGACGCCAAGGAAGAAGGTTTTGTGCCCGGCGGCATCAGCCTGCACAATCTGATGCTGGCCCATGGGCCGGATGCGCCTGGCTTCGAAAAGGCCTCGCGCGCGGACCTGAAACCGGTCAAGCTCGACAACACCATGGCGTTCATGTTCGAGACCCGATTTCCGCAGATGCTGACCCGCTACGGCGCCGAGCTCGAAACCCGGCAGGACAATTACATCGACTGCTGGGCGAATCTGAAGAAGCGTTTCAACGGCACGCCCGAGGGCGACTGGTCTTGAGCACCGAGCCAATGCCGGATCGGTTGGTGATTTTGGGCTCGAAGGGCGGCCCTGCGCTGCGGCCAGGCGGTCCGTGGCCAAGCTCTTCGCTGCTGCAGATCGGCGGCCGCAGCATCGTCGTCGACTGCGGGCTTGGCGTGACGCGCGGTCTGGTCGATGCCGGCATCGGCCTGAAATCGCTCGATCTGATCTTCATCACGCATCTGCACTCCGACCACGTGCTGGAACTGGGCCCGCTGATCCACACCGCCTGGACGGCGGGTCTGGCGACCCCGGTCCACGTGTTCGGCCCGCCCGGCACGGATCATTACTGGCAGCGCTTTTGCCAGGCGATGGAGTTCGATATCGAGATCCGCATCGTCGATGAAGGCCGACCGGATATTCGCGACCTGGTTTCGATCGTCGAATTCGGCGAAGGCCAAGTGGTCGAACAGGGCGGCTTGACGGTTTCGGCGCTGCGCGTCGAGCATCCGCCGGTGACCGACTGTTTTGCCCTGCGCTTCGAACACAGCGGGGAAAGCGTGGTGTTCTCCGCTGACACGGCCTTCTTTCCGCCGCTCGCGGATTTTGCCCAAGGCGCCGATATCCTCGTCCACGAGGCGATGCTGGAAGAAGGCATCGAGCGGCTGGTGGCCAGGACCGGCAATGGCGCGCGGCTGAAAGACCACCTGCTCGCCAGCCACAGCTTTGCCGAAGAGGCCGGCAGCATCGCCAGCGATGCCAGCGTCAAGAGACTGGTGCTCAATCATCTCATTCCGGCCGACGATCCCGGGATCGGCGAGGCCGATTGGACTGCCGCTGTCAGGAAAACATGGGCTGGCGACTTGACGATCGCCCGCGACGGTCTTGTTGTAGGCTTAAGCAGCGCCAAAGCTGCAGCAGGAGAGGAAACCGCATGAAGCTTGCCACATTGAAGGACGGGACGCGCGACGGAAAACTCGTCGTTGTCTCGCGCGACCTGACACGCTTCACCGACGCCTCGTTCCTGGTGCGCACGCTGCAGGCGGCGCTCGACGACTGGCGCCGCGTCGCCCCGCATCTCGCGACAATAGCGGAATCGCTTGAGAACAATGCGATGCCGGCGGAGCGCTTCCACGAGCATGACGCCCACTCGCCGCTGCCGCGCGCCTATCAATGGGCCGACGGCTCGGCCTATGTGAATCATGTCGAACTGGTGCGCAAAGCGCGCGGCGCCGAGATGCCGGCGAGCTTCTGGACCGACCCGCTGATCTACCAGGGCGGCTCGGACGCTTTCATTCCGCCACGCGATCCGATCCGCATGGCTGACGAAGCCTTCGGCATCGACATGGAAGGCGAAGTCGCCGTCATTGTCGACGACGTGCCGATGGGCGCCAGTGTCGATGAGGCGCGCGCGGCGATCCGGCTGGTCATGCTGGTCAATGACGTCACGCTGCGCGCTCTCACCGGACCGGAACTGGCCAAAGGTTTCGGGTTTTTCCAGTCAAAACCGTCCTCGGCGTTTTCGCCTGTCGCGGTCACGCCGGACGAACTGGGTGATGCCTGGGACGGCGGCAAGGTCAGCCTGCCGCTGCTCGCCGATCTCAACGGCAAGCCGTTCGGCCGGGCCAATGCCGGTATCGACATGACCTTCGATTTTCCGGCGCTGATCGTTCACGCAGCAAGGACGCGGCCATTGGCGGCCGGCACGATCATCGGCTCGGGGACCGTCTCCAACAAGCTCGACGGCGGGCCGGGCAAGCCTGTTTCGGCCGGTGGCGCTGGCTATTCCTGCATCGCCGAACTGCGCATGATCGAGACCATTGTGTCAGGCGAATCCAAAACGCCGTTCCTGCGCTTCGGCGACACGGTGCGCATCGAGATGAAGGACAAAGCTGGGCATTCGATCTTCGGCGCCATTGAGCAGAAAGTCGAGAAATACGAGAGGTAAGGGCATGACGGGGGACTATCTGCTGGCCGGTGTCTGGGCACTCGCCATACTGGCGGTCTTCATCCAGGCGATCCGGCTGAGCTACCGCATTGAGGCGCGATCGCCCGGCCTGACCAACCGCAGCGGCTTTCCGCGCAAGGCGATGATGTTCCACACCATCACCAACATGAACGTCGCGCGCGACGAGGAAACGCAAGCCATGCGGCGGCGCATGAACCGGCTTCTGCTGATCGTTCTTGCCGGATTCGCGATCATGGGGGCAGGCTTGCATCTGATGCGGGCAGGGGGATGATCTCGTGAACCTGCTCGACCATCTGCGCCGTATGGCCGGCAACAATCTGTGGTCGAACGACCGGCTCTACCGCGCGGTGCTGTCGCTCCAGCCAGGCGAGTTCGAGGCCGAACGCACCAGCTTCTTTCCATCGATCAAGGCGACGCTCAACCACATCCTTGCGGTCGATCTTCTCTACCTCGATTTTCTCGAAGAGGGTGGTCTCGGTGCTGCCGCCCATGACGACTTCGTGCCCCTCGACGAGCCGGGGGCGTTGTTTGCGGTGCAGGTCGCAGCCGACCGGCGGCTGATCGCCTTTTGCTATAGACTGTCGGCCGACGACCTCGATCGGCAGGTTATCACCGACCGGCGCGAGGACGGCATGATCCCCGAGCGCATCGGCGACATCCTCGCCCATGTCTTCCTGCACGACATCCATCATCGCGGCCAGGTGCACGCCATGCTTTCGGGGACGTCGGTCAAGCCGCCGCAACTGGATGAGTTTCTGCTCTATCATGATGCGAAGCTGAGGGAGAGAGAGGTCGAGCGGTTGGGGCTCTAATTAATCGTCAAGCCGCTCGGCCCTTTCAGAGCAGCGGTGGCGCCGATAGGTCTTTCCTTGCCGGGGGGCGGCAAGAGACGCGCTACGACCCTGCCGCGCCGGGTGATTACGATCTCCTCGCCGGCATTTGCACGCCTGACGAGTTCCGACAGTTTGGCTCTGGCTTCCGTAATAGAGACGTGCACGGCTCGACCTCGCTAGGCCCAACCTTAAGCCAAAGCCGGGCCGCAGCGAGAGTAACCTTACGCCGCTTTGCCGTCCACCTTGATCACGCCGCGCTTGATCTGATCCTGCTCGATCGATTCGAACAGCGCGCGGAAGTTGCCCTCGCCAAAACCTTCGTCGCCCTTGCGCTGGATGAACTCGAAAAAGATCGGGCCGATCACGGTCTTCGAAAAGATCTGCAGCAGGATCTTGGTCATGCCGCCGTCGACGACGCCTTCGCCGTCGATCAGGATGCCGTGCTTCTTCATCCGCTCGATCGGTTCGTCATGGCCGTTCACGCGGTCATACGACATGTCGTAGTAGGTCTCCGGCGGGCCGGGCATGAACTTCAGCCCGTTCTCGGCCAGCCTGTCGGTGGCGGCATAGATCTCGTCGGTGCCGACAGCAATGTGCTGGATGCCCTCGCCATTGTACTTCTTCAGATATTCGGCGATCTGGCTGGTCTCGTCCTTGGACTCGTT
Source organism: Mesorhizobium sp. M7A.F.Ca.MR.176.00.0.0 (assembly GCF_004023165.1). Lineage (NCBI taxonomy): Bacteria > Pseudomonadati > Pseudomonadota > Alphaproteobacteria > Hyphomicrobiales > Phyllobacteriaceae > Mesorhizobium > Mesorhizobium sp. M7A.F.Ca.MR.176.00.0.0. The sequence continues at coordinate 6,115 of NZ_RZTC01000078.1, forward strand.
GAGCGGAATGCGGATCTTGCCGCAGGGCGAGGTGATGGCGCGGCTCACCAGGCCGGTGATCTTGCCGTCGATGTCGAAGAAATGGATCTGCTTGAAGCCGAACAGATTGCGATAGAAATCCCACCACTTGTCCATCTGGCCGCGATAGACATTGTGGGTCAGGTGATCGAGGTAATAGAAGCCGACGCCTTGCGGCCGCGGGTCGCGCTCGCCCAGCCACTCGAACTCGGCATCATAGGCCGAACCCTTCTTGCCATAGGTCTCGATGAAATAGAGCAGCGAGCCGCCAATGCCGACGATTGCCGGCACGTCGAGCGCCTTGTCGGCGCCTTCGTAAGGCGTGGCGCCCTTGGCAACGGCATGGTCGAAGGCGTGCTTGGCATCGACCACCCGCCAGGCCATAGACGCAGCACAGGGGCCGTGCTTGTCGACGAACTTCATCGCATGCGAGCCGGGCTCGGCATTGACGACATAGTTGATGTCGCCCTGCCGCCAGATGGTGACGTCTTTCGTGCGGTGCTTGGCCACCGCGACATAGCCCATACGGGTGAACAGTTGAGCCAGTTTTTCCGGTTCCGGATGCGCGAATTCGACAAACTCGAAACCGTCCGTGCCGGCGGGGTTGTCCTTGCTGATCGTGGCGGGCGGGGCGTCGTGCGGGAAGGGACCCATGATATTCCTCCGAAAGCTGGCCTGGCCTGAAAAGGCCATTTGACACGATCATAACGCGGAGGAGGCGCACGGTGCTTGCATTCAAACGCTTGAAATGATGATGTCATGCGTGAAGCGTGCATGATGTGAGGAAAAACCATGGATGAGGCGCGCATTGACCAGTTTGACCGCAAGATAATGGCGCTGTTGCAGGGTGATGCGCGGCTGACCAACAACGATCTTTCGGAGCGGGTGAACCTGTCGGCGTCGCAATGCTCGCGCCGCCGCCAGCGGCTGGAGGAGGACGGCTTTATCAAGGGCTATCGCGCCGTTCTCGACCGCGACAAGCTCGGTTTTTCCCTGGTCAACGTCATTTCGGTCACGCTCGCCACGCACAACCGCGACAATGCGCGGCGCTTCGGTGAACTGGTGGCGCGGCTGCCTGAGGTGCAGGAAGCGCACGCGCTGACCGGCGAGATGGATTACATCCTGAAAGTGGTGACGCCCGACTTGAAATCGCTGTCTGAATTCGTCAACGGCGTGCTCCTGCCACACGAATCCGTGCAGCACGTGAAGACAGCGATCGTGCTGGAGACGTTGAAGGAGACCGGCGCGCTGCCGATCTAAATCTTGGGCGGATCAACCCTTCGACTGCTGGATCAGCCCATAGAGATTGGTGCAGCGGGCGCCGGAGCGGCAATAGGCGAAGACCGGGCCGTCGAGCTCGTCGAGCGCTTCGGCCTGATCCTCGACATTCTCGGCGGTGATCTGGCCGCTGATGACGGGGATGTAGCGGAAGGCGAGCCCTGCGGCTTCGACCGCCGCCTTGACGGTGTCGGCAGAAGGCTGGCCGGGCTGTTCGTCATCGGGCCGGTTGCAGATGACACTCTTGAAGCCGGCTTCCTTGATGGCGGCGACGTCCTCAGGCTGGATCTGGCCCGAAACCGAATAGTCCTCGCTGATTTCGCGGTATTCCATGGCAGCATCCTCGCAAACTGGTCAGGCGGCAGTCTTGCCACTCCCCGACATGGGCGGCAATCCGTACCGAAGGAATTCTCTGCCAAATAGACACTGCGTGCCGGAAATCCAACCGGGCCGATGCGGCCCGGCTGGACAATCCTCCATACTCAGCTGCCGAGAATGGCGCCTTTGATCTGACGGATGTTGTTGTGCATCATGTCGATATAGGTCGCGGCCGGGCCGTCGGGCTGCGACAGCGCATCCGAATAGAGCGTGCCGCCGACCTTGATGCCGGTTTCGCTGGCGATCTGTTCGATCAGGCGCGGGTTGGTGATGTTCTCGACGAAGATCGCAGCCGCCTTGTCCTGCTTCACCTGATTGACCAGTTTGGCGACGTCTGCGGCGGATGGTTCGGAGTCGGTCGAGATGCCTTGCGGGGCGAGGAAGGTCAGGCCGTATGCGTGTTCGAAATAGCCGAAGGCGTCATGCGAGGTGATGACGACGCGCTTGCTCTCCGGGATTGAGGCGATCGCCGCTTTCACTTCGCCTTCGACCGCGTCGAGCTTCTTCGTGTAGGCGGCGGCATTGGTCTGGTAGCTGACGCAGCCTTCCGCATCCGCTGCGCAGAAAGCCTCGGCGATGTTCTTCACGTAGATCCTGGCATTGGCGATCGACTGGAAGGCGTGCGGATCGGTGACCGTCTTGCGGCCGTCGGTGCCGGCACCTTCGGCCGCGTCGGCATCCGCGAATTCAGGTTTGAAATCGATCGGCGTCACGCCCTTGGTCAAGGTGATGATAGACGCCTTGGTGGCGCTGGCATCGACCAGCCGCTGCAGGAAACCTTCGAAATGCAGGCCGTTGACCAGAACGATGTCGGCCTTGGCCATGGCCACCGCATCGGCCGGGCTCGGCTCGTAGACATGGGCGTCGCCATCCGGCCCGACGATGGTGGTGACGTCGATGCGGTCGCCGCCGACATTTTTGGCGAAATCGGCAATGACGGTGAAGCTGGCGACCACTTTCAGCGGTGCCGCCAAGGCCGACGATGCGCCAAAGGCGGTTAATGTTATAACGCTCATCGCCAGGGCGGCATGGATCGATTTCAGCATAGACGGGTCTCCTTCTAGGGGCGGGGATCAGGCCGTTCTGTGACGGTGATGGATGATGCGCGCGCGCAGAATGCCGCGCGTGCCAAACAGGATCGAGGCGAAATAGACGACGCCGGCCGACAGGATGATGGCCGGGCCGGATGGCAGCGACGCGTGATAGGACAAAAGCAGCCCGGCGACGCAGGAGGCGAAGCCGATCAGCACCGCCAGCACGCACATCGGCTCGACGCGAGCTGTCCAGAAGCGGGCAGCTGCGGCCGGCAGCATCATCAGCCCAACCGACAGAAGCGTGCCGAGTGCCTGGAAGCCGCCGACAAGGTTGAGCACGACAAGGCCGAGGAAGATGAAATGCACCGGACTGCCGAGCCGGCTGACCGAGCGCAGGAACAGCGGGTCGAGGCATTCGGCGACCAGCGCCCGCCAGAAGATGGCGAGGCTGACCAGCGTCACCGCGACGATGCCGCCGATCAACGTCAGGGCCTCATCATTGAGCGCCAGCACGGTGCCGAACAGCACATGCATGAGATCGACGCTGGACCCGCGGATCGATACCATCAGCACGCCGATGGCGAGCGAAATCAGATAGAACGCCGCCATCGAGGCGTCCTCGCGCTGTATGGTGAAGCGCGAGACGGCGCCGGCGCCGAGCGCGACGATGACGCCGGCGATCAGGCCGCCGATGGTCATCGGCAGGATCTCCAGCCCATAGAACAGGAAGCCGGCGGCCGCGCCGGGCAGGATGGCATGCGCCATCGCGTCGCCCGACAGGCTCATGCGCCGCAGCATCAGGAAGACGCCGATAGGGCAGGCGCCGAGCGACAGCATCAGCGAACCGATCAAAGCCCGCTGCATGAAGCCGAAATCGGCGAAGGGCGCGATGACAAGACCGTAAAGCATGTCCATCAGGCAGCCCTCGGTCCGACGCCGTGTCGATGGTCATGGTGATCGTGGCCATGGTGATCGTCACCATGAGCGTCCTCGCCCGGCTCGCACCAGGGTGCATTTTCTTCCCAGGCTTCGTGGAAGCGGCGGGCGCGCAACAGGTTGTCAGGTTTCAGCGTTTCCCTGGTTTCGCCCCAGGCGATCGGCTGGCGGGCGAGAAGCAGCGTTTCGGGGAAATTCTGCCGCACCAGGTCCAGATCGTGGACGACAACCATGATGGTGCGTTCCTCGCCGTGCCAGTGCTTGATCAGGGCAATGAGGTCGCCGACCGTCTTGGCGTCGACGGCGTTGAAGGGTTCGTCGAGCAGGATGAGGTCGGCGTCCTGCAGCAGGACGCGCGCAAACAGCGTGCGCTGCAACTGACCGCCCGACAGCGTGTCGATCGGGCGCTTTTCAAAGCCGCCGAGGCCGACCGCCATCAGCGCCTTGCTGACGTCATCGCGATCTTCCTTGGTGTAGCGGCCAAGCAGGCCGCGTCGTGGCCACAGGCCGAGCGAAACCAGATCGACCACCCGTGCCGGAAAGGAGCGGTCGAGCTCCGATTGCTGCGGCAGATAGGCGGCACGTACACCGGGCGCGCGGATAACCTCGCCGGCCATTGGCTTCAGGACGCCGACAATGCCTTTCATCAGCGTCGATTTGCCGGAGCCATTGGCGCCGACCACAGCGGTCAGCGAGCCCTTGCGGATGGTGCCGTCGAGATGATGGATCGCCGGATGGCTGCCGTAGCCAAGCGTCAGGTCGCGGAATGTCAGGCAGGTATTTGTCATTCTGCGATCCGTAGGCGGCGAAATCCGGCTGCTGGCAGCGGCCGATTGGATATGTGATGTTATTACATTAGTCAACAAGCCAATCCGGCGGAATTGCGGCCGCGGGGCAACTTGCCGTGTGTGCATGCCATATGCCGTTGGCCCAAGGGGATTCGACCTGGCGACCTTGCCCCAAGCCGGCCGCGACTCTAAAGAAGCGCAACCGTCACAGGAAGGAACCATCCAATGAGCATTCGTCGCATCGATGTCGGCCCGCGCATGAGCCAGATCGTCATCCATGGCAATACCGTCTATCTGGCTGGTCAGGTCGGCCAGCCAACCGGCAACGTCGCTTCGCAGACCAGGGACATCCTGGCGGCTGTCGACGAATTGCTGGCCAAGGCTGGCTCCGACAAGACCAAGATCCTGCAGGCGATCATCTGGCTGGCCGACATGAGCACCTTTGCCGAGATGAACGCGGAATGGGACAAGTGGGTGCCGCAGGGCAACACGCCAGCCCGTGCCACCGGCGAAGCAAAGCTCGCCACCCCGGACTATCTGGTCGAGATTATTATTACCGCCGCGATTTGAGTTTTTACCCTCCCCCTTGTGGGGAGGGTCGCTGCAAAGCAGCGGGGTGGGGGTCGGCGCCGC
>NZ_RZTC01000078.1:11189-31471 GCF_004023165.1 Mesorhizobium sp. M7A.F.Ca.MR.176.00.0.0
CGGCGCCGCACCCCCACCCCGTTTCGCCACCATTGCTTCGCAATGCCGGCTCGCCGACCCTCCCCACAAGGGGGAGGGTGAAGAAAGACTACCCCTGCGGCCTGAACCTTGCCACCAGCGTGTGGCTCTCGGCCGCGTAGGTAAAGCGCACATGGGTGACCGGATGTTCGGCGCTCCATGTCCGTCGCTCGACCACCAGGCACGGCGCGCCGGCTTCGATTTCGAGTGCGGCCGCTATATGTCTGTCGGCGGCGACAGCGCGAATCCGGTGCTCGGCTTCGCTCCACGGCACGCGGCCGATCAGCCATGGTCCTGGTGCGATGGCCACGAATTCCACGTCTGCTGCCTCGGGTACGGCGGTGAGGTTGATCAGCCGCTGTTCATGCGCGAACGGCCGCTCGCCGGCGAAATGCCCGCATTCCAGCGCCACAACCGGTCCGGCCAAGCCCAATTCCAGCAGGGCGCGATCCTCGGCGCTGCTGCGCCTTTTGTGCCGAGCGACGCGCTCGTAGCGGTAAGGCAAGCCGAGCGCTTCGACCTCGATGCGGATATCGTGGATTTCCAGCACCGCCGCTTGCGACTGCGGCCGGCGCACAAAGCTGCCTGAGCGGCGGCGTCGTTCGATCAGCCCGGCCTTGGCAAGCTGTGACAGCGCCTTGTTCACCGTCATGCGCGAGCAATTGTATTGCACGCTCAGTTCGTGCTCGAACGGGATGCGATGGCCGGGCGCCCAGGCACCGGACGTGATCTTCTCGCTAATGTCGGTCAGGATGCGCTGGTGCAGCGAGCCGCCACCTTCCGCTACCACTGTGCCGGCCATGCTCATGCCGAAAGCGCCGTCATCACGCTGCGAAACCGCTCGGCGATAGCCTCTCGCTCCACATGCCTGCCGCCGCTGACCTGCTTGAGCCCATGCACCCAGACGCAGTCGACCTTGCCGCCATTGGCGAAGATCCAGGCGTCCAGGATCGCGTCGCCGCTCTTGCCATTTTTGGGATCGAGCGAGACGAGATCGGCGGATGCGCCGGCGGCGATCTGCGAGATGCCGGCGCCAAGGGCGACGCTGCCCCCGTCCAGCGCGGCATCGAACAGCGCCCGGCCGGTCGAGCCGCCCGCGACCGCCAGCACATTGCGGGCGCGGTGGGCGAGGCGCTGTGAATATTCGAGCTGGCGCAATTCGTCGGGCAGGCCGATGAGCACGTTGGAATCGGAGCCGACGCCAAAGCGGCCGCCATGGTCTCTGAACAGTGGCGCGGCAAAAGTGCCGTCACCGAGATTGGCTTCGGTGATCGGGCAGAGACCGGCGATGGCGCCGCTCCTGGCCATGGCAACGGTTTCAGCATCGGTCATGTGCGTGGCGTGGATTAGGCACCAGCGCTTGTCCACCTTGGCATGGCCAAGCAGAAATTCGACCGGCCGCGCGCCCGACCAGGCAAGGCAATCCTCGACCTCTTTCACCTGCTCTGCAATGTGGATGTGGATAGGCCCATCCGGCGCTAGGGCAGTCACCTCAATCAGTTCTTCCGGCGTCGCGGCGCGAAGGCTGTGCGGAGCGACGCCGACGACAGCCTGATTCAACGCGCGAACCGATTCGCGGCATTTCTCAACAAGCCGCGAGAACCGATTCACATCGTTGATGAATCGCCGCTGGCCTTGGTTTGGCGCGGCGCCGCCGAAAGACGAGTGCGCATAAAACACCGGCAAAAGCGTCAGGCCGATACCTGTTTCGCCGGCCGCCGCCGCGATGCGCTCGGCCATCTCGGCAAGATTGGCGTAGGATTTTCCATCGCGGTCGTGATGCAGATAGTGAAACTCGCCGACGCGGGAAAACCCGGCCTCCAGCATCTCGACATAGAGTTGTGCTGCAACCGCCTCGACCTGATCGGGCGTCATCGACAGGGCAAAGCGGTACATCACCTCGCGCCAGCTCCAGAAACTGTCGGCGGAGGGGCCGCGAAGTTCGGCAAGGCCGGCCATGCCGCGCTGGAAGGCGTGGCTGTGCAAATTGGGCATGCCGGGCAACAGGATCGCGTGGCGTTCGTCGCCGGCTGCCGCTGCGGCGCCAGGCTGAACGGCCGTGATGCGTCCCTCGGCCAGGGTGAGCCGCACATTATCGCGCCAGCCATCGGGAAGGAGCGCCTGTTCCGCAAAGATCGCTGCCACTTTTCTCTCCGGTTCTCTGTCTCTCATGCGATGATGGCACTTGCAGTGCGTTTCAATATGTATATACATAATCGTCATCGATTGAAACGGAAAAGATGATGGCTGGACAGAACAAAAGCCGGGCAGGGGATCTTCGTCTGTGGCGCAATGCGCGGCTCGCGACCATGGCCGAAGGGTCGGCCCGACTAGGGGTTGTCGAACATGGCGCGGTCGCTGCGCGTGACGGCCGCATTGTCTATGCCGGCCTCGAGTCGGAGCTGCCCCCAACACTTGCCCAGGGCGCCGAGACGGTCGATTGCGAGGGCCGCTGGATCACGCCTGGCCTGATCGACTGCCACACCCATCTGGTCCATGCCGGCAACCGCGCCAACGAATTCGAGATGCGGCTGGCCGGCGCCACCTATGAAGAGGTCGCCCGGGCCGGCGGCGGCATTGTTTCGTCGGTCAAATCCTTGCGCGCCGCCAGCGAAGATGAACTGGTCACTCAATCGCTGCCGCGCCTCGATGCGCTGATCGCCGAAGGCGTGACCACCGTCGAGATCAAGTCCGGCTATGGCCTCGACCTCGAAAACGAGAAGAAGTCGCTGCGTGCCGCACGGCAGTTGGGCAACCAGCGGCCGGTGACGATCCGCACGACCTTCCTCGGCGCTCACGCGCTGCCGCCGGAAGCCAAGGGCGACAAGGACTACTTTATCGATCTGGTCGCCAATAAGATTCTTCCATCGGTTGCCGCCGAGGGGCTGGCCGATGCCGTCGACGGTTTCTGCGAAGGCATCGCCTTTTCGCCGGAACAGATGGCGCGCGTCTTCGATGCGGCCAAAGCAGCAGGCCTGCCGGTCAAGCTCCATGCCGACCAGCTGTCCAACCTGCATGGCGCCGAACTCGCCGCCCGTTACGGTGCGCTGTCGGCCGACCATCTCGAATACACCGATGATGCCGGTGCAGCGGCGATGGCCAAGGCCGGAACCGTGGCGACGATCTTGCCCGGCGCCTACTATTTCATTCGCGAAACCAAGAAGCCGCCGATCGGCCTGTTTCGCCAGCACGGCGTCAAGATGGCTGTCGCCACCGACAACAATCCCGGCACTTCGCCGCTGACCTCGCTGCTTCTGACCATGAACATGGCCGCGACCCTGTTCGGCCTGACGGTCGATGAATGCCTCGCCGGCGTCACCCGCGAGGCCGCCCGCGCGCTTGGTTTGCTGGGTGAAACCGGCACGCTGGAAGCCGGAAAATCCGCCGACCTGGCGATCTGGGACATCGAGCGCCCCGCCGAACTCGTCTATCGCATGGGCTTCAACCCACTGCATGCCCGCATCTGGAGAGGACAATGACCGAACTGACCCTGAAGCCCGGCAATGCGACGCTGGCCGACTGGCGCGCCATCTATCGTGGCGCCGTGCCCAAGCTGGACAATGCCTGCCGGCCAAAGATCAAGGCGAGCGCCGAGGCTGTCGCCAGGATCGTTGCCAAGGGCGAGCCGGTCTATGGCATCAACACCGGCTTCGGCAAACTGGCCAGCGTCCGCATCCCGGCCGAGGATCTCGAGACCTTGCAGCGCAACATCGTCCTGTCGCACGCCGCCGGCGTTGGCGAGCCGATGCCGGTTGCTGTCTGCAGGCTGATGATGGCGCTGAAGCTCGCCAGCCTGGCGCAGGGCGCGTCGGGCGTGCGGCCGCAAACCATCGAATTGCTGGAAGCAATGCTGGCCAACGACGTCATCCCGGTGGTGCCGGCGCAAGGTTCCGTCGGCGCCTCCGGCGACCTCGCCCCGCTGTCGCACATGACGGCGGTGATGATCGGCGTCGGCGAATGCTTCACCCCGCATGGCCGTTTCCCGGCCAAGGTCGCCTTCGTCTCGCATGGATTGGAACCGGTGACGCTGGGCGCCAAGGAGGGCCTGGCGCTGCTCAACGGCACCCAGTTTTCGACCGCCTATGCGCTGGCCGCCTTGTTCGAGGCCGAAGTGCTCTACCAATCGGCGCTGGTCGCCGGTGCCCTGTCGACCGACGCGGCAAAAGGGTCCGACGCCCCCTTCGATCCGCGCATCCATGTGCTGAGAAAGCATCCCGGCCAGATCGAGACGGCCGACGCCCTGCGCAATCTGATGGCCGGCAGCGCCATCCGTGAATCGCATCGGGTTGGCGACGAACGCGTGCAGGATCCGTATTGCCTGCGCTGCCAGCCGCAGGTGATGGGCGCTGCACTCACCGTGCTGCGCCAGGCGGCCGACACGCTGGGCACCGAAGCCAATGGCGTCACCGACAATCCGCTGATCTTCGCCGAGGATGACACCGCGCTTTCCGGCGGCAATTTCCACGCCGAGCCGGTGGCCTTCGCCGCCGACATGATCGCGCTCGCCATCTGCGAAATCGGTTCGCTGTCGGAACGCCGCATCGCCATGCTTGTCGATCCGGCGCTGTCCGGCATGCCGGCCTTCCTGACGCCGAAGCCCGGCCTGAACTCCGGCTTCATGATCCCGCAGGTGACGGCGGCGGCGCTCGTTTCGGAGAACAAGCAGAAAGCCTATCCGGCCAGCGTCGATTCGATCCCCACCTCGGCAAACCAGGAAGACCATGTTTCGATGGCCGCGCACGGTGCGCGCCGGCTGATCGGGATGGTCGAGAACGCCACCGCCGTGATCGGCATCGAATTGCTGGCCGCGGCCCAAGGCTGCGATTTCCATGCGCCGCTGGCCTCGAGCGACGCCCTGGAGGCAGTGCGCAAGCTGGTCCGGGCCGAAGTGCCGCATCTCGACAATGACCGCCATTTCCACCCCGATATGGAAAAAGCCATCGCCATGGTGCGCAGCGGTGCGGCCATCGAGGCCGCCGGCGGCGTGGCTCTGCCGTCGGTTTCCGGAGCGATGTGATGGCAAGCGCGCCCTGGCTGACGGTCACGCCCGGCACAGCGCCGTTGCTGGTGTCGATCCCGCACACCGGCATCGACCTCGCCGGCCTTGAGAATCGGCTGGTCTCGCCCTGGCTCGGCCGCCGCGACTGCGATTGGTGGATCGATAATCTCTATGACTTTGCTGCCGGCCTCGGGGCGACGGTGGTGCACACCGCGATCTCGCGCACCGTCATCGACGTCAACCGCGATCCCTCCGGCGCCTCGCTTTACCCCGGCCAGGCGACGACCGGCCTTTGCCCGACCGAGACTTTCGATGGCGATCCGCTCTATCGCGAGGGCGAAGAACCGGGGCCGTCGGAGATCGACGAGCGTCGCGAGAAATTCTTCGTGCCCTACCATGCCGCCTTGCAGGTCGAGATCGACCGGTTGCGTGGCCTGCACGAAAAGATCGTCCTCTATGACTGCCACTCGATCCGTTCAGTGCTGCCGCGCCTGTTTGAAGGCACGCTGCCGGTTTTCAACCTCGGCACCAATGACGGCAGGAGCGCCGATCCGACGCTGCAGGCGATGGTCGGCCAGATCATGGCCGAAACCGGTGAAACCTTTGTCATCAACGGCCGCTTCAAGGGCGGCTGGATCACACGCCATTTCGGCCAGCCGCAACAAGGCGTGCATGCGCTGCAGATGGAACTCTCCAACCGCGGCTATATGCGCGAGCCAGATGGCAAGGGTACGCCGGACAATTGGCCGGTGCCCTATGACGCCGAGTTCGCAGCACCGATCCGCGCCACGCTGCGGAAAATCCTCGAGACCGCGACATCCTGGGCGCGCGTCTGACATCAGGTCCTTTATGGAGTGACGCCATGAACAATCCTCGCCACAACATCCGCGAAGTCCGCAGCCCGCGCGGCACCGAAATCAGCGCGCGCTCCTGGCTGACGGAAGCGCCGCTGCGCATGCTGATGAACAATCTCGACCCGGATGTTGCAGAAAATCCCAACGAGCTGGTCGTCTATGGCGGCATCGGCCGGGCGGCGCGCACCTGGAACGACTTCGACCGCATCGTCGCCTCCTTGAGGACGCTGGCCGATGACGAGACTTTGCTGGTCCAGTCCGGCAAGCCGGTTGGCGTGTTCCGGACCCACCCGGACGCCCCGCGCGTGCTGATCGCCAACTCCAATTTGGTGCCGCACTGGGCGAATTGGGAAAAGTTCAACGAGCTCGATAAGAAGGGCCTGATGATGTACGGCCAGATGACGGCCGGCTCGTGGATCTACATCGGCACGCAAGGCATCGTGCAAGGCACCTACGAGACCTTCGTCGAGGCCGGCCGCCAGCACTATGGCGGCAATCTCAAGGGAAAATGGATACTGACCGGCGGTCTCGGCGGCATGGGTGGCGCCCAGCCGCTCGCCGCCGTCATGGCCGGCGCCTGTTGTCTCGCCATCGAATGCAATCCGGACTCGATCGATTTCCGCCTGCGCACCCGCTACGTCGACGAGCGCGCCGACACGCTCGACGAGGCGCTGGAAAAGATCGAACGCTGGACCAAGGCCGGCGAGGCGAAATCGGTCGGCCTGCTTGGCAATACGGCCGAGATCGTCCCGGAAATGTTCCGGCGTGGCATTCGCCCCGATATGGTCACCGACCAGACCTCGGCGCATGATCCCATCAACGGCTACCTGCCGAAGGGCTGGACGATGGCCGAGTGGCGCGAGAAGCGCGTCAGCGACCCCAAGGAAGTCGAGAAGGCAGCCCGCGCCTCCATGCGCGAACATGTCGAGGCGATGGTGGCGTTCTGGAACGCCGGCGTGCCGACGCTCGACTACGGCAACAACATCCGCCAGGTGGCCAAGGAGGAGGGGTTCGAGAACGCCTTTGCCTTCCCCGGCTTCGTGCCGGCCTATATCCGTCCGCTGTTCTGCCGCGGCATCGGTCCTTTCCGCTGGGCGGCACTGTCGGGCGATCCGGAAGATATATACAAGACCGACGCCAAGGTGCGCGAACTGACGCCCGGCAACACCCATCTCCACAATTGGCTCGACATGGCGCGCGAGCGCATCGCCTTCCAGGGCCTGCCGGCGCGCATCTGCTGGGTCGGCCTTGGCGACCGCCACAGGCTCGGACTCGCTTTCAACGAGATGGTGGCCAAGGGTGAGCTGAAGGCGCCTGTCGTCATCGGCCGCGATCACCTCGATTCCGGCTCGGTCGCCTCGCCGAACCGCGAAACGGAATCCATGAGGGACGGCTCGGACGCTGTGTCCGATTGGCCGCTGCTCAACGCGTTGCTCAACACGGCGTCCGGCGCAACCTGGGTGTCGCTGCACCATGGCGGCGGCGTCGGCATGGGTTTCTCGCAGCACGCCGGCATGGTCATCGTCGCCGACGGTACGCGGGACGCCGCAAGGCGCCTGGAGCGGGTGTTGTGGAACGATCCGGCGACCGGTGTCATGCGCCACGCCGATGCCGGCTACGACATCGCCGTCGAATGCGCCAAGGAGCACCAGCTCAACCTGCCCGGCATTCTCGGGTGAGAAACGTCCGGCCGCAGGCAGGCGAAAAGCCGCGGAATCGGCTTTTCGAGTTTCGAACGCCCGTAGCCATAGCGGAGGGCTAGGCATGCGCATCCTGCGGGCAGCCGAATACCGGTCGATGCCGTGGAAGAACGGCGGCGGCGTGACGACGGAAATCGCCGTCTCGCCCACCGGTGCCGGGCTCGACGATTTCGACTGGCGCGTGTCGATGGCGCGCGTCGAATCGAGCGGTCCTTTCTCGCAATTTGCCGGGATCGATCGCACCCTTGCCGTGCTCGAAGGCGAGGGCATCGTCCTCGATATTGCCGGCCACCCGCCGACATCCATAAACAGGACGACTGCCCTGTTTTCTTTCCCTGCCGACGTGCAGACCTCGGCCGCGCTGATCGGCGGACCGATCACCGATCTCAATGTCATGACCCGCCGAAGTCGGACGACGCATTCGGTCGAACGCCTGGTGATTTCGGCCCCCGCGGAAATCCGGACTGAAGCCGGCACAACGCTCATCCTGTGCTTGAACGGCGACGTCAGCGTGCCCGCCGCTGAACCGGTCCGCCTCGGTCCGCTCGACACGTTGCTATCCGGTCCGGTCAGCACCGGCCTGCTCGTCCAACCCGCCCACGAGGCAACGCTGTTCGTGATCCGGATCGGGTCTGTCGCCGGCAACGATTAACGCTTGTTTCCAAACATGATCGCGGCACCGGCGAAATATAGCGTAAGCTGCTGGCGGCATCACGAAAAAGCCTGAATCCTCTCCGCCGATCTGGCCTGGCGGGAAGTGGGGTGCTTGTCTTTGAGTTTTGCTGAGAGACGTCGCCCTGTCGTGGTGCGGAAACAAACTTTCGGCAAGTGGGGTTTATGCACCCAATTGCATTTGAACCGGTTTTAGGGCCATTGCCGTGGCGGTGACGCCGCTCAGTGCCCGCTTACGGAATTTTCAATGAATATTCAGACGACTCCTGCCCAAATCGAGAAGACAAGCGCGAGCTTCCCGGCCATCACGGAAGAGCCGATTCGCTCCAACTACCTGCCCGAAGAGCGCCTTCGGCTGCTTGGCGAAAGCCTGGCAAAAGGCGACCTCACCGATCTGTTCGGCCTGACGCCCTTCGATTTTCAGGCGCGTGTCCGCGACAGCGCCAAGAAGATTTTGGAAGTCTACCGGTCGACCAATGCGGCGCAGGCGAGGGGCGAGACGATCACGCCGGCGGCACAATGGCTGCTCGACAACAATTACCTGGTCGAAGAGACCATTTTCCAGGTCAAGCGCGACCTGCCGCGCCGCTTCTATCGTCAGTTGCCGACGCTGAAACTGCCTGACAACGGCAGCGTGCCGCGCGCGCTGGCGCTGGCCTGGACCTATGTGGCGCATTCAGACAGTTCCGTTTCGGCGACGATGTTCAAGTCCATCGTTCAGGGTTTTCAGTCGGTCGAGCCGCTGAAGATCGGCGAACTCTGGGCGCTGCCTTCGCTGTTGCGCTTCGTCCTGATCGAAAATCTCCGCCGGCTGGCCGTCAGGGTCAATCGCACCCGCCAGATGCGCCAGATCGCCAACGATGTGGCCGACAAGGTCCTGGCGACCGACGACAGCGCCGACCGGCAGTCGATCCTGTCCAATTTCAGCGCGCATGCGCAGGACACCACCTTCGCCACCCAACTGCTCTACCGCTTGCGCGATGGATCGCAGAATGCCGGCAAGGCTCTGGAATGGCTGGAAGGCGAGCTCGAAAAGACCGGCTCCGATGCCGAGGAAATCATCATTTCCGAACATCACACGCTGTCCAGCGGCAATGTGACGACGGGCAACATCATCCGCGGCCTGCGCCTCATCAACGACGTCGACTGGACGGTGTGGTTCGAAGGCGTCAGCCGCATCGACACCGTGCTGCGCGAGCGCACCGATTTCGCCGCGCTCGACTTCTTCTCGCGCGATCAGTACCGGACCGCGATCGAGGAATTGGCGCGCCGCTCGAACCTTTCGGAATATCGCGTCACCGAAAAGGCTATCGAGTTGGCCGGCCACGCCGCCAGCGATGGCGACGGCGACGCCGTTTTAACCGGGTCCGCCCACACCGATGTCGGCTTCTTTCTCGTCGGCCCACGCCGGCTCGAGCTGGAGAAGGCGATCGGCTATCGACCCACCATCAGCCAGACAGTCAAGCGTGCCTTCCGCAAGACCGGGTGGCTCGGCATCGTCGTACCGGTGTTTGCGCTGACGGCCCTGCTTCTCGTCCTCTCCGGCAACGCGCTTGCCAATCTCGGCCTGTCGGTGCCCTCGATCGTCCTGATGTTGGCGCTTTTTGCCGTGCCGGCCAGCGAGGGCGCGCTCGCCTTCTTCAACACGGTCGTATCGCTGTTCCTGAAACCGACGCGTCTCGTCGGCTACGATTACCGACACGGCGTTCCGCCCGAGGCTCGCACGCTGGTGGTGGTGCCGTCGCTGATCGGCTCGCGCGACGATGTCGAGGAAAACATCCGCAATATCGAGGTGCATCATCTCGCCAACACTGCCGATGAAATCCATTTCGCGCTGCTGTCGGACTGGCCAGACTCGAAGACCGAGATCGATGCGGCGGACACCGAAATTCTCGAATTCGCCCGTACCGAAATCGCCCGTCTCAACGCCCGCTATCCCTCCGAAGGCGCGCCGCGTTTCTACATCCTGCACCGGCGCCGGCTCTTCAATGCGGCGCAAGGGGCCTGGATGGGCTGGGAGCGCAAGCGCGGCAAGCTGCACGAGCTCGACCTTCTGCTGCGCGGCGACAGCGACACCACGTTCCTGCCGCTCGACGTGCCGCTGCCGGAGAACGTCGTCCATGTGATGACGCTCGATGCCGACACGCGCACCACCCGTGACGCGGTCGCCACCCTCGTAGGCAAGCTCTGCCACCCGCTCAACCGGCCGCATTTCGATGCCAGCAAGCGCGTCGTCACGGCCGGCTACGCGATCCTGCAGCCGCGCATCACCGCGTCGCTGACATCAGGCGACGATGCGTCGTTCTTCCAGCGGGTGTTTTCGGCCAATCGCGGCCTCGACCCTTATGTCTTTGCCGTGTCCGATCTCTACCAGGACGTCTTCGGCGACGGGTCCTTCACCGGCAAGGGCCTCTATCACGTCGACGCCTTCGAGGCCGCCCTGCAGGGCCGCATCGAGGAAAACACCATCCTCAGCCATGATCTGCTGGAAGGCGCGCTGGCGCGCGCGGCGCTGGTCACCGACGTCGAACTGGTTGAGGACTATCCGACCCGCTACTCGGTCGACGCCTCGCGCCACCATCGCTGGGCGCGCGGCGACTGGCAGTTGCTCGGCTTCATGCTCGATCCGCGCTCCGGCGTGCCGGCGCTGTCGCGCTGGAAGATGATCGACAATCTGCGCCGCTCGCTGACGCCGATCTTCTGGGTGATGGCGGCGATCGCCGGCTGGACGCTGCTGCCCTTCACGCAGGCTGCGCAATGGCAGGCCCTGCTGATCCTCAGCCTGTTCATGGCGCCGACATTCGACATCGTCAACGCCATCCTGCCCAAGAGCGGCGACCAGACGCCACGCGGTCATTTCTCGGCCCTGGCGCGCGACGTCGCCTTCGGCACCGCCATGGTGGCGCTGAAGATCGTGCTGATGGCGCACAATGCCTGGATGATGGGCGATGCCATCGTGCGTACGCTCTACCGGCTGTTCGTCAGCCGCCAGAACCTTTTGGAATGGCGCACCGCCTCGCAGGCGCACAAGGCGGGCGACAACGATGTCGGGTCGTATTACGGCATGATGTATGGCGCCGTGATCATCGGCTTCGTCGGTCTTGCCATTCCGGTGTTGGCCGATTCGACCGGCGCCTTCGTCGCCTTCTTCTTCGCCCTGTTCTGGATTGGCTCGCCGGCCATCGCCAGCTGGATCAGCCGTTCGGCTGAAACCGAGGATCGGCTGCGCATATCGCAGGCCGACATCCATACGTTGCGCACGGTGGCGCGGCGCACGTGGCACTATTTCGAAAGCTTCGTGACGGCAGAGCATCACCATCTGCCGCCGGACAATTTTCAGGAAAGCCCGGCGCCGGTGGTGGCGCCACGCACCTCGCCGACCAACATCGGCGTCTACCTGTTGTCCGTCGTTTCCGCCCGCGACTTCGGCTGGATCAGCCTGTCCGACGCCATCACCCGCATCGACGCCACCATGGCGACGATCGAGGGCATGCCGCGTGAGCGCGGTCACCTCTTCAACTGGTACGACACGACGACACTGAAGCCGCTCTATCCGCTTTACATCTCGGCTGTCGACAGCGGCAATCTCGCTGGCCATCTGGTGGCGGTGGCGGCGGCCTGCGCCGAATGGGCCGAAGCGCCTTCCGTCCATCTCCAGGGTGATTTCGAAGGCATCCTCGACACGGTCACCATCCTCAGCGAAAGCCTCGATGATCTGCCCGACGACCGCCGTCAGTTGCGCCCGCTGCGCCAGCGTCTCGCCGACCGCCTCGACGGCATGCGGCGCGCTGTCGACACGATCAAGGCGCAGCCCGAAATGGCGTCGATCCGCACCATCAACCTGGCTGTGCTGGCCGGCGAGATCCGCAAATTGGCCACCGCCATCCATACCGAGGCGGTGTCGCCCCAGAGCGACGTCATCGTCGACTGGGCCGCAAGGCTGGAAGCCACCTGCGAAGCGCACGTCCATGACGCGCACAGCGACGACAATGCCGTCGAGGCGCTGCGTGCCAAGCTGCTCACCTTGCGCGAGCGCACGCGCCGTTACGCCTTCGAGATGGATTTCTCCTTCCTGATGCGGCCGGAGCGCAAGCTGTTGTCGATCGGCTACCGGGTCGAGGAACACCAGCTCGACGAGAGCTGCTACGACCTTCTGGCTTCCGAAGCGCGGCTGACCAGCCTGTTCGCCATCGCCAAGGGCGACCTGCCGACCGAGCACTGGTTCCGGCTTGGCCGGCCGATCGTCGAAATCGGTTTCCAGGGCGCCTTGATGTCCTGGTCCGGCTCGATGTTCGAATATCTGATGCCGCCGCTGGTGATGAAGGAGCCGCAGGGCTCGATCCTCAACCAGACCAGCAAGCTGATCATCAAGCGCCAGATCCAGTATGGCCGCCAGAAGAACGTGCCGTGGGGCATTTCGGAGGCCGCCTACAATGCGCGCGACCGAGAGCTGACCTACCAATACACAAATTTCGGCGTTCCAGGCCTCGGGCTGAAGCGCGGCCTTGGCCAGAACACGGTGATCGCGCCTTACGCCACCATACTGGCGGCCCAGTTCAATCCGCGTGAAGCCGTGCTGAATCTCGCCCGTTTGCGGGAGATCGGGGCGCTTGGCCGCCACGGCTACTACGATGCCGTCGACTTCACGCCACAGCGCGTGCCGGAAGGCACGGATCATGTCGTCGTCCAGAACTACATGGCCCACCATTCGGGCATGTCGATCGCGGCGGTTGCCGACGCCATCTTCGAAGGTCGCATGCGCGACCGCTTCCACAGCGATCCGGTCATCGAATCGGCCGAACTTTTGCTGCAGGAGAGGGCGCCGCGCGACATCCCGACCGCCACCGTCAGGACCGAGGCCGACGAACGCTCCAAGGACGAGACCGAAGTCGACAGCCCCGACACCCGCATCGTGCTCAATCCGCTGCAGTCTCTGCGGTCGACCAACGTCATGTCGAACGGCCGCTATTCGGTGATGGTCACCGCGACCGGCTCGGGCTACAGCCGCTGGGGCGATCTCTCCGTCACCCGCTGGCAGCCGGATCCGACCGAGGACCGGCTCGGCTCCTATATCTTCCTGCGTGATGCCGGTTCCGGCGACTGGTGGTCGGCTACAGCCGAACCGAAGCGCGCCGTCGAGGAAAAGGCGCAGACCTTATTCTCCGACGACAAGGCGAGCTTCGTCAAATCGGTGGGCACGCTACGCTCCGAGGTCGAATGCATCGTCATCTCGGAAGGCAATGGCGAGGGCCGTCGGGTCACGCTCTACAATGACGGTCCGTCCGACCGTCACATCGAAGTGACCTCCTTTGCCGAACTGGTGCTCGGCCTGGAGGCGTCCGACAACGCGCATCCGGCCTTCTCGAAGATGTTCGTGGAAACCGAAATCTCTGCCAACAACGCGGCGATCTTCGCCACGCGGCGCAAGCGCGAGACCAGCGAGCCCGATATCGCCATGGTGCATTTCGTCACCGATCCGTCCGGATCGGCGCGCGATGCCGAGGCCGAGACCGACAGGCGCGCCTTCATCGGCCGTGGCCGTACCATCGTCGACGCAGCCGCTTTCGACCCGGGCGCCAGGCTGGGCGGCCATTCAGGCTTTACGCTCGATCCCGTCGCCTCGCTGCGTCGCCAGGTGCGCGTGCCGGCCAACAAGAAGATATCGCTGACCTTCTGGACCGTCGTCGGCGCTGGCCGCACCGAGTTGGACGAAGCCATCGCCCGCCTCGACCATCCGGAGAGCTTTGCCCGCCAGGCCATGCTTGCCTGGACGCGCAGCCAGGTGCAGACCCGCCATATGGGCCTCAGCCTGACCGATGCCGCCAATGTGCAGAAGCTGGCGCGCTATCTGATCTATCCGGATCCGTTCCTGCGTCTTCCCGCTGAATCCATCGCCTCGGGGCTGGGCAAGCAGTCGAGCCTGTGGCCGACAAGCATTTCCGGCGATTTCCCGATCTTCCTGGTCAGGATCGGCGACGTCGCGGATCTCGAAATCGTTGCCCAGGCGCTGCGTTTCCAGGAATATATGCGCACCCGCGGCATGATGATCGACTTCGTCGTCGTCAACGAGCAGGCGTCCTCCTATGTCCAGGACCTGCAGCGGGCGGTCGAGACGCTGTGCGAAAACAGCCGTCTGCGCGGCAAGGAGCTCGGACCTCGCCAGCACATTTTCGCGGTGCGCCGCGACCTCATGGACGAGACCACCTACAAGACGCTGCTCGCTGTCGCCCGGGTGGTCCTGCACACGCGCAACGGCACCATCTTCGACCAGATCGAGCGCGCCGAGGCGGCCGCCTTGCAGGCGCGGGACGCCCTGCTGCCGGCAGCATTGCCGGTTCTGCGTGAACTGCCATCGCCGACACCCACGACGCATACCTCTGCCTCGCAGGCAGTGGCCAATGTCAGCGCCGATGGCAGCGGGCTCAGCCAGTGGAACGGCTTTGGCGGTTTCGATGGCGACGGGCGGCACTATGTCGTGCGCCTGGCCGGCCGGCGCACGACGCCGCAGCCTTGGATCAACGTCGTCTCCAACGCCTCGTTCGGCTTCCATACCTCCGCCGAGGGCGCTGCCTTCACCTGGAGCCGAAACAGCCGCGACTACCAGTTGACGCCGTGGTCGAATGATCCGGTCTCGAACCGGCCGGGCGAGGGCCTCTATATCTACGATCAGGCCAGCGGCAAGGCGTTCTCGCCGCTCGCCGCCGTGGTGCGCGATCCCACGATGACCTACGAGGCCTGGCACGGCCAGGGTTTCTCGACCTTCCGCTCGAAGCGCGGACCATTGTCGATGGACCTTACCCACGTCGTCGATCCGGTCGATCCGCTGAAGATTTCGCGGCTGCGCATCCAGAATTCCGGCTCGGTGCCGGCACGGCTGCGTGTCTATGCCTATGCCGAATGGGTGCTCGGCGGGCATCGGTCGCGCACTGCGGCAACCATCGTCCCGTCCCGGGATGCCGCCAGCGGGGCGCTGCTGGCACAAAACCCCTACGGGCTGGATTTCGGCGAGCGCGTTGCTTTCCTCGCGGCCGACGGCGGCGTCCATTCGGTGACGACAGACCGGTCGGAGTTCCTGGGCCGGCATGGCTCCAGCGAGCTGCCGCAGGCGGTGCTGAGTGGTGCAGCGCTGTCTGGCCGTGTCGAAGCCGGCGACGATCCGTGCGCGGCTATCGCCCGCGACGTCGAGATTCCGGCTGGCGGTGACGTGACGCTGCTCTGGCTGCTCGGCGACGCCGAGTCCGCCGAGGAGGCGAGCGCGCTGGTGCAAGAGCACCGGGTCAAGGACTTCGACCAGCGGCTGGCCGACAATGAGCGCGAATGGCGCGGCTTCCTCGACACCATCCAGGTCGAGACGCCTGACAAGGCGCTCGACGCCATGGTCAATCACTGGCTGCCCTATCAGAGCCTGGCCTGCCGCATTCGTGCCCGCTCCGCCTTCTATCAGGCAAGCGGTGCCTTCGGCTTCCGCGACCAGTTGCAGGATACGCTGGCGCTGCTGGCGCATGACCCGCAACTGGCGCGCGACCAGATCCTCAACGCGGCGCGGCGGCAGTTCCCCGAAGGCGACGTGCAGCACTGGTGGCTGCCGCGCACGGGTGCTGGCGTACGCACGCTGATCTCCGATGACGTGGTCTGGCTTGCCCACGCCACGGCGCGCTATTTGCTGGTCACCGGCGATGCCACCATCCTCAAGGAGCAATTGGCGTTCATCGATGGACAGCCGCTGGGCGATGGCGAACACGATGCCTTCTTCACCCCGGAAATCTCGAAGAAGACGGCGTCGCTCTACGACCACTGCGCGCGTGCGCTCGATCTCGCCATCAAGCGCAGCAGCCCCGCGGGCCTGCCGCTGATCCTCGGCGGCGACTGGAACGACGGCATGAACCGCGTTGGCGAGCACGGCAAGGGCGAGAGCGTCTGGCTCGGCTGGTTCCTGCTGAAGACGCTGGGTGATTTCGCCCCCGTCGCCAAGGCCGAGGGCGACGCTAAGCGAGCACAGGCCTGGGCAAAGCATGCCGATGTTCTGAAGCGGGCGCTTGAGAGCACCGCATGGGACGGCGAATGGTACCGGCGCGGCAGTTTCGACGACGGCACCCCTTTGGGGTCCCGCAACTCGCAGGAGTGCAAGATCGACTCGATCGCCCAGTCCTGGAGCGTGCTTTCGGGAGAGGGCGACCCGGCACGGTCGACGACCGCGATGGAGCAGGCAACGAAGCTGCTCGTCGACGACAAGCTGAAGATCGTCAAGCTGTTCACGCCGCCCTTCTCGAAGACGGAGAAGGACCCGGGTTACATCAAGAGCTATCCGCCCGGCGTGCGCGAGAATGGCGGCCAGTACACCCACGCCGCCACATGGTTCGTCATCGCGCTTGCCGAGATGGGGCAGGTCGACGAGGCCTATCGCTGTTTCTCGATGCTGAACCCCGTCAACCATGCGACCGACGAGGCCACGGCCGAGCACTATCGTGTCGAGCCCTATGTCGTGGCGGCCGATATCTATGCCGGGGACGACAATGCCGGCAACGGCAAGGGCGGCCGTGGCGGCTGGACCTGGTACACCGGCTCCGCCGGCTGGCTCTACAGGGCTGCGGTCGAAGGCATTCTGGGCATCGAGCGGCGCGGCAAGCGTGTCCAGTTCAAGCCGAAGCTACCCAGACACTGGGATGGGTACTCGGCAAATCTCAAAATGCTGGGGGCGGAACTCAAGGTTCGCGTGATCCGCGACAATAAGGCCAAGGCCGTGTCGCTGGAGGTGAATGGGGCAAAGACCAAGGGTTCGGCAGTCGAACTGAAGGACGGCGAAGTTGCCGAGGTGGTCATCAGGATCCCGGCCTGATGCATGTTGCTCAAAAACTATGCGCTCGGGCCTGGGATCTTGGGCGCGACTTTTGCCGCCACGGCGGGATGAGAGGCCGTCCCGCCCGGCGTTGCCGCCTGCCGATTGAAGGACATGCCACCGAGGAGTGCATGAAATCAAAGGCTTGAGGCGTCCGACAGGGGCGCCACGAGCAGTGAGAGTTTGGCCTCCCTTCACCTGGAAGGGCGCACTGCAGCTTTGTTTCGCTCTATACTTCGCAAAAGGCGATTTCGGCCTTAGTCACCCGCCCGACATTGTTGCTGATTAAAATTGTGGCAGTACGTGCCAACTGCCATGATTTCGCCGCATGCCTGACATTTTACCTGTCTTCTCAAACCGTTAGGTGATCACGGCAGATTTCGGAACGTCGCCATCTTTTGTTCGCTCTAGGGGAACTGAAGGGGTACACGGCCATTGTTTTGCGACGTATCAACCGGTACGAATAAAATGATGCAGTGCACAATAAACAGCGTGGCGGAGTAACTGGGGTGACCCTTCTGCAAATCTACTGGCGAGCTCTCGGTTATCTGGCGGCGGACAGGAAACGCGTTGCGTTGATTTGTTCGGCCAACGTGGCTCTCGCCATCGTAGCGCTTCTCGAGCCGATCATGTTCGGTCGCGTCATCGGCGCCATCTCCGAGCGTGGTTCTGTCTTCACCACGCTGGTCATGTGGGCCGGTCTCGGAGCCTTCAACATCGTTGCCTTCGTCATGGTGGCGCGCGGCGCTGACCGCTTTGCCCACGCGCGGCGCAGCGAAGTGCTTTGCGAGTCCTTCGAGCGTGTGATCACCATGCCGCTCGCCTGGCACCATCAGCACGGCACCTCCAATGCGCTGCATACGATGCTGCGCGCCGTCGAAACCCTGTTCAGCCTTTGGCTCGAATTCATGCGCCAGCATTTGTCCACGGCTGTCGCCCTCGTACTGCTGGTCCCGACCGCGATCAGCATGGACCTGCGCATGTCGCTGGTGCTGCTTGGCCTCGGGCTGCTCTATGTCGGCATCGGCCGGATGGTCATGCGCCGCACCAAGGCGGGCCAGGCCGCGGTCGAGCGCCACTACCACAAGGTGTTCGCGCATGTGACCGACTCGGTCAGCAACGTTGCGGTGCTGCAGAGCTACAATCGCCTCGGCCACGAGGCCGATACGCTGCGCCGCTACGTTAAGAACCTGCTCGACGCGCAGAACCCTGTTCTCGACTGGTGGGCGCTGGCCAATGCCTTGCACCGTCTGTCATCGGCAATCTCGATGCTGATCGTGTTGTCGATCGGCTCCTATCTCGTCACTCGTGGTCAGTTGGGTGTCGGCGACGTCATTGCCTTCACCGGTTTTGCCACGATGCTGATCGCTCGCCTCGACCAGATGTCGGCTTTCGCAAACCAGATTTCCGAGGCCCGTGCCAAGCTCGAGGATTTCTACCATCTCGAGGACTCCGCGGCTGATGCCGCCGAGCCGGACGGCCTGCGCGATCTTGCCAACGTCACCGGCCATGTCCGCTTCGAGAATGTCGGCTTCGAATTCGCCAATTCCGGCCAAGGCATCGACGACGTGTCCTTCGAGGTGCAGGCGGGCCAGACCGTCGCCATCGTGGGCCCGACGGGCGCTGGCAAGACCACGCTCATCAACCTGCTGCAGCGTGTCTTCTCGCCGTCCCATGGCCGTATCCTGATCGACGGCATCGACACCCGCACCGTGACCCGCAAGTCGGTGCGCCATTCGATTGCCACCGTGTTCCAGGATGCCGGGCTGCTCAACCGCTCGATCGAGGACAACATCCGTGTTGGCCGCGCCGATGCAAGCAATGACGAGATCCATGCCGCCGCCAATGCGGCTGCCGCACAGGACTTCATCCTGTCCAAGAGCAATGGCTACGACACGGTGGTTGGCGAACGTGGCGGTCAGCTCTCGGGCGGCGAGCGTCAGCGCATCGCCATTGCCCGCGCCGTGCTGAAGGACGCACCGATCCTGGTGCTCGACGAGGCGACCAGCGCGCTCGACGTCGAGACCGAGGACCGCGTCAAGGAAGCGATCGACGAGCTGCGCCGCGACCGCACGACCTTCATCATCGCCCACCGCCTGACCACCGTTCGCGACGCCGATCTGGTCGTGTTCATGGACAAGGGCAGGGTGGTCGAGATGGGCGGCTTCACCGAGCTGTCGCTGCGCAATGGCCGCTTCGCCAGCCTGCTGCGCGCCGGCGGCCTGCTCAACGACGAGGAGGTTCGCCGCCTCAGCCGCACCGTGCAGCAACAGCAGGAAGCGGCTGCCTGAGCCTCTTCCTTTTACCTCCCCCTTGTGGGGAGGTGGACCGTAGGTCCGGGTGAGAGTACAGGCACGGCCGCCCCAATTGCGTCTGCGACACCACCGCTCGATTGCCCCGAACGCCGCGGCGGTTTATGTAGAACCGCATGAGCGATACGACTTCACGCCTGACCGGCTGGATGGACCTCGCCAACCCGACGCGCTTCGTCGGGCTGGCGGACAAGGTCGTGCCATGGCTGGCCACGATCGCCACACTGATCCTCGCCGTGGGGCTCTATATGAGCTTCGCCGCGCCTGAGGATTTCCAGCAGGGCATCACCGTCCGCATCATGTATATCCACGTGCCTTTCGCCTGGCTCGCCATGATGTGCTACACGCTGATGGCGGTCTCGGCGCTCGGCACGCTCGTCTGGCGGCATCCGTTGGCCGATGTCGCGCTGAAATCAGCCGCACCCATCGGCGCCGTCTTCACCGCGCTGGCGCTGATCACCGGTTCGATCTGGGGCAAGCCGATGTGGGGCACCTGGTGGGTCTGGGATGCTCGGCTGACCTCGGTGTTCGTGCTGCTCCTGATGTATCTCGGCATCATCGCGCTGACCCGCGCGCTCGACGATGCCAGCCGCGCCGCCTGGGCCGCGGCCATCATCACGCTGGTAGGCTTCATCAACGTCCCGATCATCAAGTTCTCGGTCGACTGGTGGAACACGCTGCATCAGCCGGCCTCGGTGTTCCGCATGGGCGGCTCCACCATCGACCCCAGCCTGCTATGGCCGCTGCTGGTGATGGCGCTCGGCTTTACCGTGCTGTTCTTCGCGCTGCACCTGATGGCGATGCGCACCGAAATCCGCCGCCGCCGGGTGATTGCCATGAGGCGGGTCGCGGCTCGGCAGGCCGAGCGCTCTCCCCCTTCTCCCCTTGTGG